>NZ_DLJI01000036.1:53377-59914 GCF_002484185.1 Empedobacter sp. UBA7620
AAACGAGCACCCATCGGAGTTTTGGTATCATCTAAAACATTTAATAACGTAACACCTTTTGGGTGTGGAGAATAAACCAATTCGAGATTGCGAATCGTAAATGGATCCATCCAAACAAAACTATCTTGATTAAGACGCTGAATAGATGTTAAGTGCTGAATTTCGAAATGATGCGTATCGTCCAAGTAAGCTAAAATAGCACCAGCAGAAATAATTCCATCTTTTAAATCCTCGATTCCAAAACCTTTAAGATTCTTAGTTTTGAAAAGATTGGTTAATTTATCAATTGCAAAATCATATTGAAAAGCCCAATCATCCAACAAAAATTTACTTTTGACATCAGAAAAATTATATTTGACACGTTTCTGGTAAATCACTTCACTTGGACGAAACGATTGAATAATTTTTGCCACTTGATCTTCTTGTCCTTCAGAAACTAAAAATTCTCCAGTCGAAACATCTAACAAAGCTATTCCAAAAGCTTTATCACCTTGATGAACAGCCATCAAAAAGTTATTCGATTTTGACGACAAAACCTCATCTTGCAATGCAACACCAGGCGTAACCAATTCTGTAACACCTCGTTTTACGATACCTTTTACCATCTTTGGATCTTCGAGCTGATCGCAAATTGCAACACGCAAACCAGCTTTCACCAATTTTGGCAAATAAGTATTCAAACTATGATGAGGAAAACCTGCCAAAGCACTATTATCAGAGCCGTTGGCGCGTTTCGTTAAAACTATATCTAAAATGCGAGAAGCTCGCACAGCATCTTCTCCAAATGTTTCGTAAAAATCTCCCACACGGAACAACAACATCGCATCAGGATATTTCGCCTTAATCGTGTTATATTGTTTCATTAGAGGAGTTTCCTTATTCTTTACTACTTTTGTCAAATTATTATAAATTTTGAACAGCTAAGTTAGTTAAAAACGAAGTGATGAGAAAACTAAAATTAGACGAATTAGGTCGCGTTTCTGCGGAAGAATATAAAGCTATTGAAAAACATCCGATTGTTGTGGTGTTGGATAATGTAAGAAGTATGCACAATGTTGGTGCGGTTTTTAGAACTTCGGATGCATTTTTAATTGATAAAATTTATTTGTGTGGAATTACAGCAACTCCGCCACATAAAGAAATTCATAAAACGGCAATTGGTGCAGAAAATTCTGTTGATTGGGAATATGTAAAAGATTCGAATGAATTGGTTACAAAACTAAAAGAAGATGGTTACCAAATTGTAACGATTGAACAAACAGAAGGTTCTGTTTTGTTGAATGAATTTGAAGTTGACCAATCTCAGAAATATGCAATTGTGATGGGAAATGAGGTTGATGGTGTACAACAATCAATCATTGATCAATGTGATACGTGTATCGAAATTCCACAATCTGGAACAAAACACTCTTTAAATGTTTCTGTTTGTACAGGTATTATTTTGTGGAAATGGTATGAAGGATTTATGAAATAGCGGTAAGCAAAATAAAAAAGACTCAAATCATATGATTTGAGTCTTTTTTATTGGTTAAAAATTCACTGAAACATTAATCCATTCTGGATCAAAATCAGCATTGTATTTTTTGTAGAAATTAATTGCAGGCTCATTCCAATCCAACACTTGCCAAACCATTCCGTGGTAATTATTTGCTTTTCCGTAAACAATTAATTCATCTAACAATAATTTTCCAATTCCAGAACCGCGCATTTTTTCGGTTACAATTAAATCTTCCAAATATAATCTTCGTCCTTTCCAAGTTGAATAACGGTCGTAATGCAACGCAATTCCTTCTACATTTCCGTCCACTTCTGCGACCAAAGAGCCCCAAACTGGTTTATCTCCAAAACCACATTCTTCCATTTCTTCTAAGGTTACCGTTACTTCTTCTGGCGCTTTTTCGTATAAAGCTAATTCGTGAATTAACTCTAAAATTCGAGGGCAATCTTCTTTTCTTGCTTCTCGTATTGTTATATTTTTCATTATTGTGTGATGTTATTTAGTTATTCGTTATTCGAAATTAGAAGTTCGTTTTACGAAACTTGAAATTAGTTATTTAAAATATAACAAAATTCCCACCTCGTATTTCTAATTTCGTAACTAGATCGTCATTCCAATTTCAATTCCTTTGATACGGCGATACAATTCTGTTGCGTAATTATCAGTCATTCCCGAAACATAATCCAAAATTCCCATAACTTTTTGATACTTTGTTCCTTTTTCATACAAAAACTGAGCAGGAACTAAACGCAACGCTTTTTTCTCAAACGTTTTGCGTTCTTTTTCATCTTTCAAAATTGGTGGAATAAATTGCGAAAGTAATTCAGACATTACATTATAACCTGCATTTTCTATTTCGAGAACAGAACGATGGTTGTAAATGTTTTCAATAGAGAAACGTTGAATTTCGTCCAAAACTCGTTTCGTTACTTGTTCCGTTTCATTTTTAATGACATCTAATAGCGCCGTTTTAAATTCACCTTTTACAATCTGATCAAAATTATTTTGGTAAACTTCAACCGATTTTTGCGTCAATAAATTAATTGATTTGGCACGTAAATACGCTATTCGATCATTTTTATCTGAAATAGATTTTAATGTATTTTTTGTTTTATCAATTTGTGAAGGATCTAAAGATTCTACTAAATTCAAAAATAATTTTCGGCATTTATCATGGTCAATAATTCCTAAACGTTGCGAATCTTCAACGTCTATAATCGAATAACAAATATCGTCAGCCGCTTCTACCAACCATACAAACGGATGTCGCTTGTAAATAATTGGCGAATCTTGTTCCAAAATCATATTCGTTTTTTCAGCAATTGTTCGGAACGCATCTTTTTGTGCCTGAAAAAATCCAAACTTCTTTCGATGCAATTGACTTTTATCTTTTGCAACCGATTCGCACGGATATTTTGCTATCGCAGCCAACGTAGAATATGTCAAACGCAAACCTCCTTCCGATTTTCCATTTTGTTGTTGTGTTAAAATTCGGATTGCATTCGCATTTCCTTCAAAATTGATTAAATCAGCCCATTCGGCTTCAGTAAAATATTGTTTCAAATCTGTTTCGTGACGATCAAAATAAGAGGCAATTGCATCTTCGCCCGAATGTCCAAAAGCTGGATTTCCAATATCGTGACACAAACACGCCGCCGAAATCACATCGTGAATGCTATATTTATAAAATTCTTGCGACTCTTTTGTTAATTTATAATTTTCGGAAATAAACTTTCCAACCAAATTTCCCATCGAACGCCCAACAGACGAAACTTCCAACGAATGCGTCAATCGATTATGAACAAAAACACTTCCTGGCAAAGGAAAAACTTGCGTTTTGTTCTGTAAACGACGAAAGGCAGACGAAAAAATAATACGATCATAATCGCGCTGATATTCTGATCTCGCATCCGACGTATCGTTTGTATTACTGCGTTGATTGGTGTAAATATGATTTAGAAGTTCCATAAACTGATTTAGAAAACGAATTTAACGAATAATGTTCAGTCCTAAAAAAATCCGAACGGTTTCGTTCGGATTTTTGGTTTTATTTAATATAATAGTATAATACTTCAGAATCAAAAATACTTTTTTTAAGTCTTATATTTTCAACTTCATTATTCGGTATCTCAATATCTCCTAACGAAGTTTTTTGAAAATAATAATAAATCTTACCATTATTAGCTTCTAATTTTATTATCGGATCATTGTGATCATAATATTTACTCGCATTCTTAATTGGATAATTTATTGCCAAAGCTTTATCTACATTAATATAAAAGTCCTTGAAAAATATAATCGAGACAGAATAAATAAAACAAAAACATAATATAAAAATTAAAAACCTAAATGCAATAGGTATCTTTCTATAGACAAATGCTAAAACAATACTTGTTAATATAGAAAAAAACACAATTATACTAGAACTAAAACTACTATTACCATACAATGGATACTTTAAATTAAAATATAATTTCCCGAAATAAAAAAAGATATTTAAGAACGCTATAATTACAACTAAAAGAATAAGTATTTTTTTATTCATATAAAAACTATTACCAACTACCAGAAGCGCCACCGCCTCCGAAGCTTCCGCCTCCGAAGCCACCAAAGCCGCCACCTCCACCAGATGATCCACCCCAAGAACTTCCTCCTGAGCCGAAACCTCCGCCACCGAAAACAGAACTTCCTGTGTTCATGATGATAATATCGTCTAACAAGCTTCTTCGTCTACCTCCATTTCCGCCATTATTACCTCCTCTACCTTTCGAAATAATAATGAAGATAAAAATGAAAAATCCTATGGCAAAAATCAATGCAAACCAATCCATTTCTGGTTCTTGAGATTTAGGTTTGTCTTGTTTGTATTTCCCTGCAAAAGCTTGAAAAATAGAATTGACTCCAGCATTTATTCCGCCAGCGTAATCGCCTTGTTTGAAATACGGAATAATAACATTGTCAATAATAGATTTGTTGACACTTGGTGGTAGATAAATCTGAGCCGAATAACCTGTTCTAATCGTAATCTTACGATCTTGTTCACTCAAAACAATTACCACTCCATTATCTTTTCCTTGTGTACCAACTTTCCATTTTTCACCAATATCATTTGCAAACATTTCTAACGGATAACCATCCAAAGATTCAACTGTTAACACCAAAATTTGCGTAGAAGTTGAATCATCATAGGCTACCAATTTTCGTTCTAATTCATCCAATTGCATTGCATCAAAAACATGTGCATAATCTTGCACAAGCTTTTTAGGCGGATGTTTCATATTAACCAATTCATCAGGTGTTTGCCCAAAAACAGTTAAAATGGAAAGAAAAAAAGTTAGAAAAAAGTATTTAACTGTAGCTAATTTCATCTGGTAATTCGTTTGTATCATCCTCTTGATGAGGAAAATATTTCTTAAGTGCTTTGCCGGTTTTCTTAATTCCTTTGCAAAGCCCTTTTACATAATGTTCTTTTTTGAAATGCTTGACAACATCTGCTTTTATATCGTCCCAAAAATCGTCTGGCGTTACATTGTCAATTCCTTCGTCTCCAACAATTGTAAAATTGTGATCAGTTGGCGAAACATGAAACAATACACCATTTCTATCTTTGGTTTTATGCATTTCCAATTGCTCGAAAACTTCTAAAGCTTTGTCAAAATGATTGAGAGAAGATTCGAATTCAATATGAATTCGAATTTCCCCACTTGTATTTTTCTCGGCTTTCTGAATAGCTTCGATTATTTTTTTTTCATCTTTTGAAGAAAGAAATTTATGTTTCTTTTTTCCCATAATGATTAGAATTCTACTTTAGGAGCATTTTCAGATCCTGCAGCAGCTTTGAAATAACCTTTTTTCGTAGCACCTGTAAAACCAGCGATTAAGCTGTTAGGGAAAGTTACAATCATGTTGTTAAATTTCTCTGCAGCATCGTTGTATTTTTTTCTTTCAAATAAAACTTCTTGTTCGATAGAAGATAATTCTGCTTGTAAAGAAGTAAAATTTTGATTGAATTTAATATCTGGATATTTTTCAACAGAAACCAATAAACGGCTTAATGTAGATCCTAATTGATCTTGCGCTTGTTGAAATTTCGCAATATTTGCATCTGTTAATTGACTTGGATCATCAATTTTAATTTGATTAGAAGTCGCTTTTGCACGTGCATCAATTACAGCTGTTAACGTTTCTTTTTCCATATTCGCTGCACCTTTAACCGTGTTCACTAAATTTGGAACTAAATCTGAACGTTTTTGATATGTATTTTCTACATTCGACCATTGTTTTTGCACACCTTGGTCTGTTGTTTTGATCGTATTCGAAACTCCAATTCCCCAGAAAACGATTCCTGCAAGAAGTAAAAGAATCACTCCACCAATAAGACATCCTTTGTTTTTCATAGTATTTTTAATTTATTATTACGTAAAAATAGTGTTTTTTCAACAATATTTTATCAAAAATAAAGCCGAGCTTATTTCGAAACTCGGCTTTAATATTTTATGGATTTTAAACGTTTAATTTAATAATGTTTTTGCCCAACTTTCTTCGATTGGTAACAACCAATTATTTTTAAAATCATTCAAAGAAGAAATTCCATTATTGAAAACTTTTACATTTTTGATTTCTCCTTCTTTTACTTTTTGTTTGAATGTTGGTAATTTTTCAATAAAAACTTCTTCCTCATTTTCATACGAAACTAACATTCTGTTTAATAAATCAAACGAATAATCTGCATCAATTTCACGTACGATTTTCGTTAATTTATCGATAGAACAACCACTTGCTGTCGCTTGATTTTCGTCTACACCAACTACAATAAATTGATCGTAAGGTAAATCAAAATCAGCTAAAAGTTCAGCGCCATGCGCATTCCAATCTGCTATAAAAGTATTTAGTTTAGCTGTAATAGCTTGCTTTTCTTCTGTTGAGAATTTACGATTGGCTTGAAAAATCCAAATTCTTGAATCGTCTGCTAAATTCATTTTCTCTTTGTTTAAAATTTGTGTTTCAAAGATACGGAAATTTTAGATGTTAGATGTTAG
>NZ_DLJI01000036.1:60098-92198 GCF_002484185.1 Empedobacter sp. UBA7620
TAGATGTTAGATGTTAGAAAGCTAAAATTTTTACATAAAAAAGCCATCTCAAAGAGATGGCTTTTTTATATTATTTTTATAAATTCGATTATAAATCTTTCGCTTCCATAATCAATTCAGCTAAGTCTTTTACCATAACCGTTGATTCTTTTTCGAAGTGTTTTACACCGTCTGTCATCATTGTATTACAAAATGGACAACCTGTTGCGATAATGTGCGGCTCTTTCTCTAAAGCCTCTTCTGTACGTTCTACATTGATGTCTTTGTTTCCTTTTTCTGGTTCTTTGAACATCTGCGCTCCACCAGCACCACAACATAATCCACGTGTTTTGCAACGTTTCATTTCGACTAATTCGGCATCTAATTTTTCGATTAATTCACGAGGCGCTTCATACACATCGTTACCGCGACCTAAATAACAAGGATCGTGGAAAGTGATTCGTCTTCCTTTGAATGTTTCAGAACCTTCTAATTTCAATTTACCTTCGTTGATTAACTGTTGTAAATATTGAGAATGATGCAAAACCTCATACTCTCCACCTAAACTTGGATATTCATTTTTCAACGTATTGAAACAATGTGGACAAGTTGTAACGATTTTTTTCACTTCGTAAGCATTCAGAACTTCAATATTCATCATAGCTTGCATTTGGAAAACAAATTCGTTACCAGCACGCTTTGCAGGATCACCTGTACACGATTCTTCTGTTCCTAAAACGGCGAATTCTACGCCAATATTATTTAAAATTTTAACGAATGCTCGTGTTATTTTTTTAGCTCTGTCATCAAAACTTCCGGCGCAACCAACCCAAAACAAAACTTCTGGTTGTTTGCCTTCGGCCATATATTGAGCCATTGTTTTAACTGTAATATTTGACATATTTTTTTGTAGTCTTTGTGTTATTTGAATGGATTTGGTTTAATGTTTTCCATCATCAAAAACTTGAATCGAAACATTTTTTTCAACCAAATCTGTAAATTTACCATTGTATCGTGTCGCTTTTACTAAATGGTTGTCAACCCAATGATAATTTCCTCCACGAGGTTTTCCCATTAAAAGTCCATGGTATTTGAAACCATGTTTTTTCAACCAAATTTCTGTGTACTCACGATGTTCTTCTGTACGTGATGTAAAAAATGTGATAATATGTCCTTCGTCGTACCATTTGTTTAATGTTTCTAAAGCATCTGGATATAATTCTGCTGTTAGCATACGTTCTGGTTCTTCGTTTGGAATATCATCGCAAATTGTTCCATCAATGTCAATTAAATAATTTTTAACATTTTCTGGTAAAATAGGACTTACTCTTTCTCCGTTTTCAATTTTTTCCTCTAAGAAATTTTCCATGTGTGCTGTGTTTGTGTGTTATGTACAAAAATTAATAGTTCTTTGAGAATGAGTAATTGTATTTTACAATTTTAATCGTTTGCCCAATTCAATCTATCCGCATTGTTAAATTGCCAAGGAGCTCCATTGTTTTCGACATTTGTCATCATCATGTTCAACTCGTTTGGTGCAGCAGATTGTTCCATTACCAAATAACGACGTAAATCAACAATAATTGATAACGGATCGATATTTACTGGACAAGCCTGTGTACATGCATTACAAGATGTACATGCCCATAATTCTTCTGGTGAAATGTAATCGTTGACAAGCATTTTACCATCATCCACAAAACTTCCGTTTGCATCGATGTTTTTACTTACTTCTTCTAAACGATCACGAGTATCCATCATAATTTTTCGAGGAGATAATTTTTTCCCTGTCAAATTTGCTGGACATTCAGATGTACAACGCCCACACTCCGTACATGTGTAGGCATTCAATAATTGTACTCTGTTTAAATCAAAAATATCTTTTGCTCCAAATGTTTCTGGCTCTCCCTGTGGTTCGGCAGGTGCTGTGTAAGGATCTGCATTTGGATCCATCATCATTTTTACCTCATCTGTTACAGATTGTAAATTATTGAATTCTCCTTTTGGTTCTAACTTAGAAAACCATGTGTTTGGAAAAGCCAAAATGATGTGTAAATGTTTTGAATAATATAAATAATTTAAGAAAAAGAAAATTCCAATAATGTGAAACCACCAAGCTGCTCTTTCTATAATTGTAATAAATGTAATGTCATTAAATTGACTAATAATTGGCGCTGTTAACCAAGATGAAATTGGAAAAGATCCTGTTTCGATATAATGAGTTGCACCCATTTTTTGTAACACTTGATCTGCACCGTTCATTGTAAACAAAGCCAACATAAATGCAACCTCCATAATTAGGATATAATTAGCATCGTCTTTTGCCCAGCCTTTCATTTCTGGTTTCCAGAAACGCCCAACTTTCACAAAGTTTCTTCTACAGAAGAAAATGATACACGAAACCATCACCAAAAAGGCTAAAATTTCGAAAAATCCAATCATTCCGTTATAGAAACCTCCTAAGAAACTTAGAATACGGTGTGTTCCGAATACACCATCGATGATAATTTCTAATACTTCGATATTGATTAAAACAAATCCTACATAAACAAAGATATGTAGAATACCAGCAAGAGGACGAACAGTCATTTTACCTTGTCCTAAAGCTACACGAGCCATCGTTTTCCACCTTTCCGCAGGATGATCGAAACGATCGATTTCTTTTCCTAATTTGATGTTACGTATAAGCTTCTTTACGTTTTGTGCAAAGAACCAAATACTTCCTATCATAATTAGAAGAAAGATTACATTTGGAATGTACTTCATCATTTTTTATTAGTCTTTTTGTGAGTTTTGAGTATTTAATTTTAGTTTTGATTTTATGGCTGAACTGGTTGCTTTTTACCAAAAACAGAGATGTTCACATAACGACTTGGGTTTTTCTTTAAGTCTGTTACCAATTCATTCATATTTTTGATTGTTGCTTCAAGTTCGTTAGCAAGCGTTTCATCTTTTGCTAATTTTCCTAAAGAACCTTTTCCATTGTTCATATCTTCTAACAATGTATTTAAGTTTTTAGACGCATTTTCAAAATTCTTAATCACTTGATCTAATTCTAACGCGTTTAATTTATCCGCAGTTTTTCCAAATTTGTCAACCGTAGCTTTTGCAGAAGCCATTGTAGCACTTGCATTGTTAAGCGTTGTGTTCAATGTCTTTTCGTTTGTTTTGATCAAATTATTTGCACTATTTGATGTTGCAGTCAACGATTGCGCTGTTTTGTCGAACGAATCAATTGTATGATTCAAGTTTCTCAACATTGCTTTAATATCTTGTTGAGTTGACGGATCCAAAACATTGTTTACACTTCCTAATGTTTGATTAAAACTTAATAAAACACTATCTAACTTTGCTTGTGTTGGCGTTAATTGTTTCGTCAAACCATCTAACATTCCGCCTGCAATACGACCTTGTAAATAATCACCATCTTTTGCTACATCTGGTCCATAGTCTAATAAAAGTCTAACTTCTGGTCCAGACATAATTCCTGGTTCGTAAATTTCTGCAATTGTTTTTTTCGAAAATTGAATATCTTTTTCGACAGAAATCACGACTTCAAAATAGATAGGTTTTGCAGTATCTATAATTTTAATTTCTTTCACCTGACCAACTCTCAAACCGTTTACAGAAACAGGTTTAGAAGGAGCTAATCCGCTTACATTTTCGTATTTTACAGTAAACAAACGTCCTGATGAAAAAATATTTTGACCTTTTAAGAAATTGAATAGCATGAAAAAACCTACTAAGGTTAAGATGGTAACAACTCCTATTTTTAATTCTTTAGATAACTTCACTTGTTATGATTTTATGCAAAAATAAAATTTAATTTGTAAAGAAACATTTTATATTACGTTTACATTGGTTCTTCACCATTAAATGTAACGATAAAGGCGTTTCTAAAACCTTTGTCTTGTACTTGTTTCAATGTTTTTTGAGCAGATTCCATTGTTTTATCAGAGCCATAATAATATTTCTGAAGTCCACCTTCTTTTACTCGCAACACATTTGTCAATCCATTAAATTTTTCGTCTTTGTCTTTATATTTTTTATTTGATGTCATAAACTGAACACGATAATTTTTACCACCTTCTAATTTTTTATTCGTTTCAAATTCTACAATTTTTGCACCAGAAAATCCTTTACGTTTTACCGTTTGCAACAAATCATCTGCACGAGATTGTAAATCTGTTTCTCCGTAATAATACACGTAATTATCACCTTCCTGAATTACATCTAAATCTGTTAAACCTCTTAATTGCGGCGAAGTTGAAGAAAATTTCATTTTAGACTCCATTACCCTTACCTTCAATTTTTTTCCTTCTACAGGTTTTTCAACTTTTTTAACTGGTTTAGGTTTTTCGTCCTCGTCCTCTACTCCACTTCTACGATCATATTCTTTTTTGAATTGTTTAAAAGCTTCATAAATTGTAGTCGTCGTTTTATCTTTTCCTTCGTCTGATGCTAAAAATGTTCCTTCATCATAATTCGAAATAAATCCTAACTCTACCAAAACAGAAGGAGAAGCATTTCCTCTCAACACGTGAAAATTTGCTTGTTTAACACCTCTACTTTTTCTGAAATCACGATTTACGAAACCTTTTTCTACCAAATCTGCAAAACGAATAGATTGTTCTTTATAAGCTGCATTCATAATCTCAAAAGCGATAACCGCTTCCGGATCATTTGGATTAAATTTTTCGTAACGTTCTTGATCTTTCTCTAAAAACACAACCGAGTTTTCACGTTTAGAAACTTCATCTGTTTCGTTAGATCTTTTCAATCCCATTACAAATGTTTCTGTTCCTGTTGCGCTTTTGTTATCAGCCGAATTACAGTGAATCGAGACAAATAAATTCGCATGATTATCATTTGAAATTCGTGTACGTTCCCATAATTCTAAAAAAATATCTGTATCACGTGTTAAAACAACTTTAACATCTTTGTGATTTTTCTTAATTAACTCCGCTAATCTTTTCGAAACATCTAACGTGATATTCTTTTCATAATCAGCGACTCCCCTTGCTCCAGCATCATGTCCACCATGACCAGCATCAATAACAATTACAAAATTTTGCTTTTTTTGTGCAAATGAAAATGTAGAAAATACCATCATCATCGCAAAAAATAAATACTTTTGTATGTTAATCATTTTTAAACTCATACTATAGGTTTGTTTTTTTGATTAATTTTGACGCAATTTATAAAAAATAAGTTTTTCAATTTGTTTACAAAGGCAATTAAATCGATTTTATTTTTTAGTCCAGTTATGGTTTGCACCGTTTCTTTTGGACAAGTTAAGCAAAATAATAACGATAAAGATCACTCTAAGATAGTTTCTGATTCAGTAAAATTAGATACTATTATCCCTGTAAAAGAGAAATTAGAGTTTGTGGTAGAGCACAATTCCGAGGACGAAATACATAATCGTAAAAAACGTATGACTTACCTTTTGCGTAAGGCACATGTAGTTTACGGCGATATGACTATTGATGCAGATTATATCGAACTAAATTGGGATACAGGTGATGTATATGCCGAAGGTAAGCGCGATTCTATTGGGAATATTATTGAAAAAACTAAGTTTACACAAGGTCAACAAGAAATTTTGCAAGATGCTTTCAAAGTAAATTTCAAAACGAAAGTTGGAATTGCGTATAACATTCGCATGACGCAAGAAGATGGAATCATCATTGCTGATAAAGCGAAACGTGTCAATGATTCGGTAATGTTATTAAAACGTGCCGATTTTACAACGGATACTTATTTTAAAGAAGGAAAAGATACTCGACCAGATTATTTTCTTCGTGCCAAAGAAGGAAAAATGATTGATAAAAATGGTAAGAAAACATTGATTACCGGACCTATCAATATGTGGATTTATGACGTACCGACACCCTTAGCATTACCATTTGGTTACATACCAGCGATGGGTGCAAAACGTGCCGCAGGTATTTTGATGCCTCGCCCAGGTGAACGTACAAATCTTGGTTTCTTTATCGAAGATTTAGGATTTTATGTTCCATTTGGAGATAATTTTGATTTAAAACTTTCGGGGGATGTTTATACAAAAGGTAGTTGGGCTGCTAGAGCCGAGTCTACCTATAAAAAACGTTATAAATACAATGGACGACTTGCAGCCAATGTAGAAAATCGCTTAACTGGTATCAAAGGTCTTACAGAAGGTTCTAATGCGTTTTCTAAACAAAATATGTTTGGTGTAATGTGGTCGCATAGCCAAGACCCAAAAGCAAATCCATATTGGTTATTCAATGCCAATGTTAACTTTTCGAGTTCGAAATATTACCGTGAATCTGTACGAAATCAATACATCAATACTGGACAAGTTTTTACAAACAACGTCAACTCGTCTATCAACTTAACAAAAAACTTTGAGAATGCACCTCTAACAGCTCAATTGAGTATGTCGCACTCTCAAAACTATAATACTGGAGATATTAACATTGCATTTCCTCGTTTCAATTTGACAATGTCTCGTATTTTCCCTTTTGCAAAGAAAAATATGCCAAAAGAAGGTTTAATTCAAAATCTTGGTTTAACGTATAGTATGCAAGCAGGAAATGAAGTTAACACCAACGACAAAGATATTTTTACAGACAAAATGTGGAAAGATCAAATGCGAATGGGAGCCAATCACAAAATTGGTTTGCAAACAGGTATTACACTTGCTAATTATTTCCCATTAACACTTTCTTCTGACTATAATGAAGTTTGGGGTGATAATCGTTTGATTAAAAATTACAATTCTGTTAACGGAAAAGTAGAAGACACAACATTGAAAGGATTCAATTCTTATCGAACATTTAATTTCAATGCTTCTGTTTCAACAAATATTTATGGATTATATCTTAATCCAAATAAAGATGCTAAGATTTTAGGAATTCAGCACGTAATTACACCATCTATTGGTTATAGTTATACACCAGATTTCCAAAGTCAATCTTGGGGATATTATAAAGCGTATCAAAACCAAAATCAAGAAGAAGTTTGGTACAACCAATATCAAAACATGTTATATGGTGTATCAATTCCTGGTTTAACAAATTCATTAAACTTTGGGCTTTCGAATAACTTGGAGATGAAAATCAAAGATTCAAATGATCCGAAAGGTTTCAAAAAAGTGAAGATTTTTGAATATTTACGTTTGAGTTCATCTTATAATTTCTCTGCGGATGAATTTAAACTTTCTCCAATTAGTATTAATGGAATGACATCTTTGTTTGATAGAAAAGTTAATGTACAATTCTCATCAACTGTTAATCCATATAAAATTCAACGTTACATTAATGCTGAAGGAAGTGAAGTTGCTCAATACATTGATGAACTTGGCTTAGGAAATCTTCGTATTTCGAATATGACATTAGGAACTGGTTATACTTTTGACAATAGTACATTTGGTGGAAAACGTTTCGATGCCAAGAACTATAAAAAGCGTGGAACAGTTCGTGATGAAAATTTCTATTATGACAGCGACAATTATGCTCAATTTGCTATTCCTTGGAGTTTAACAGCTAATTTAAGTTATAATTATAGCAAAGGAACAGAACGAAAAGGAAGTAGCACAGGCTCTATTGCAATGAATGGTAAAATTTCGCCAACACCATATTGGGCAATTTCAGCAAATGCAACTTACGATTTCATCAAAAGTGAAATTACTTATGTACGTTTTGGTTTTGAAAGAGATTTACGAAGCTTTACCTTATCATTCAACTGGACACCAATGGGAACATATAAAAGTTATGATTTCTTTATCGGAATCAAAGCATCAATCTTACAAGATTTAAAATACAACGATAGATCAAGACTTAATTACTAAAAAAATATTAATATGAAAAAACAAATCGTTCATACAGAAAAAGCACCTCAAGCAATTGGACCTTATTCACAAGGTGTAAAATACAACGGATTTATTTACACATCAGGACAAATTCCTTTTAATGTAGAAAAAAATGAATTGGTTACAACAGGTATTCAAGATGAAGTTCATCAAGTGATGAAAAATGTAATTGCAATTTTAGAAGCGGGCGGAACAACAATTGACCAAGTTGTAAAAACAACAATTTTCGTTAAGGATTTAAATGATTTCAATGCAGTTAACGAAGTTTATGCTTCTTATTTTAATGATGAAAATTATCCTGCACGCGAATGTGTAGAAGTTGCTCGTTTACCACGCGACGTAAATGTTGAAATTTCTGTAATCGCCATTGCAGACTAATAAAATATTATGCTAAAAGACAAAACTGTATTAAGAAACACAATTGCTGTAATAGTAGGATTAGCTGTTATCTATGCTATCATACAATTTGGTCTTATATACAACGCGGATAGATTAGGATGGGACGACAAAGTTTTTCCGGAATGGAGACACATCATCAAATATTTTTCGCACCAAGAAGGGAAAAAATTCGAAGTTCAATTTTTTGGATCAATGCTAGCAATTAGTGGAATTGCAGCTTTAGTTGGAGGTGTCATAACAGCACTTATCGTAAGAAGAGCTAAACAAGCTTACACGATGTTTGTAGGTTTTATTGTGTTAATCGTTGCTTTAGGCGACGTTCTTATCACGCCTTATCACCCAACTTGGTACGAAATTGCGATCTGTCCAGTTTTATTCTTTTCATCATGGATTGGAGGTTTAATTGTAGATTTGATTTACAAGAAGTTTTTCAAAAAATACAAACCGTCCAGCCAATCATATTAAACTAAAATTATGTCTGAAAAAGATAGAAAAATTAGAGTTGCCATTTCGATTGGTGATTATAACGGAATCGGAATTGAGGTTATCTTAAAAACCTTACAAGAAAAAGAAATAACTGAGTTTTTTACACCTGTTATTTTCGGTTCAACCAAATTATTATCGTATCAAAAAGATCGTTTAAAATTTGACCGAATCAATTTTCAAGGTATTCAAGATGCAAATCAAATTGTAGACGGAAAGATCAATGTGGTTAATCTTTGGAAAGATCAAATTGATGTACACTATGGTAAAGTAACCAAAGAAGCTGGTGAACACGCTTATCAATCATTAAAAGCGGCTGCAAAATCTGTTTCAGATGGTTTTACAGATGTTTTGGTAACGGCTCCAATTAATAAAGATAACATTCAGTCCGAAGAATTTCATTTCCCAGGTCATACCGAATATTTAGGAGAAGTTTGGGGAGGAAAACCTTTGATGTTCTTAGTTTCAGAGAAATTGAGAGTTGGTTTAGTCACGCAACATATCCCGATTAGCGAAGTTGCAAAACAAATTAATTCAAAATCTGTTTATGCAAAAATTCAACAAATTCATAAAAGTTTGATTGAAGATTACGCTATCAGCAAGCCTAAAATTGCTGTTCTTGGGCTTAATCCTCATGCAGGCGATAATGGTCTGTTAGGATCAGAAGAAAAAGAAATTATTTCGCCTGTTATCGAGCGTTGCATTAACGAAAATCAATTAGTTTTTGGACCTTATTCGGCAGATAGTTTTTTCAATCCAAGTAATTTAGACGCTTTTGATGCTGTTTTGGCCATGTATCACGATCAAGGATTGGTTGCTTTCAAAACAATTAGTTTTGATGAAGGAGTTAATTATACAGCTGGATTAAAATTTGTACGAACTTCGCCAGATCATGGTGTGGCTTACGACATTGCAGGAAAAGGAATTGCAAACGAAGAATCATTTAAGGAAGCTATTTTTTCAGCGATCGAATTATATAAAAATCGAAACGAATACCAAGAGCTAACAAAAAATGTATTGCAACATATTCCTCTAAAATTAGAAAAAGGCGATAATAAAGAATAAAAATTTAAAATAAGTTGCAAAGAGCTATTAATTTTAAATAAATTAGATTATCTTTGCACACCTTTTTGTGGTATGAACAAGTTAAAAAATTATAATATTGTATTTACAAGCTTGCCTTTTGGTAAGAGTGATTTTACATTCGAATTATCACAATCGTTCTTTGATTTATTTGAAATTGAGCAAGATTTTGACAATCCTAATTTAATTGCAACAATTATTTTAGATAAAAAATCGACAATGCTTGAGTTAGAAATCAGCTTAAAAGGAGACATTACAGTTCCTTGTGATTTGACTGGAGAATTGTTTCAGCAAGAAATTTCGAATAATGCAGAATTAATTGTTAAATTTGGCGACGAGTTTGACGATACTGATTTTGAGATGTGGGTAATTCCAAGAGAAGAATACCAAATCAATGTTGCACAAGTTCTTTATGAATTGGCAATGCTATCAGTNNCAGTACCAACAAAACGAATTCATCCCGATGTCTTGAATGGCAAAAGCGATTCTGAAATGATTGAATTGTTAGACCAATACAGCATTTACGAATTAGACGAAGATGCAGAAGACGAGCATAATGATGAAGACAACAATGATGACGATGACGATAATAACGACATTGATCCTCGTTGGGCAAAATTGAAAGATTTGAAACCTTAATTGGTTTTTATTATTAAAATAAATTATAGAAATAAAGAAAAAAAAGTAGTTAGATATGGCACATCCTAAGAGAAGACAGTCGTCAACAAGAAGAGATAAACGTAGAACACACTACAAAATCGAAGCTCCACAATTAGCAATCGATAAAACAACAGGTGAAGCACACTTATACCACAGAGCTCACTGGTCTGACGGAAAATTATACTACAAAGGAAAAGTAGTATTAGAAAAAGTACAAGAAGTTACTGAATAATATAATCTTCGAAAGATTTTGAAGCTGTTTCTAAAAAGAAACAGCTTTTTTTATTTTTTTTTCAATACCTTTGAAGTCGTTTTATAGAAAACAAACATAAAAGGTCAAATAAAAAACCGCATTATATGGACATTAAAGACATTCAAAATTTAATTAGATTCGTATCAAAAGCAGAAGTTGCTGAAGTGAGCATCAAACAAGATGACATCGAAATCAAAATCAAAACTTTAGCAAGCGTACCTGCACAAGTTGCATCTCAACAAATTTATGTACCACAAGCTCCTGTAGCACAAGTTGCAGCACCTCAAGCAGCAGCTGCACCAGCAAATAACTCTACTACATCAACAGAAGAAGAAAACAGTAATTTAATTACAGTTAAATCTCCTATGATTGGTACTTTCTACCGTTCTGCAGGACCAGGTAAAGAACCTTTTATTAATGTAGGTGATGCTATTGCTCCAGGTAAAGTTTTATGTATTGTTGAAGCAATGAAATTATTCAACGAAATCGAATCAGAAGTTTCTGGAAAAATTGTAAAAATCTTAGTGGACGACGCTAGTCCAGTTGAGTACGATCAACCATTATTCTTAGTTGATCCAGCTTAATCAATTATATCTAAAAAATTATGTTTAAGAAGATATTAATCGCTAATAGAGGAGAAATTGCAATGCGTATTATACGTACTGCAAAAGAAATGGGAATCAAAACGGTTGCTGTTTACTCTAAAGCTGACGAGACATCTTTACACGTACGTTTCGCAGACGAAGCTGTGTGTATTGGTCCTGCTCCAAGTAAAGATTCATACCTTAAAATCTCTAATATCATTGCAGCAGCAGAAATTACTGACGCTGATGCTATTCACCCAGGATACGGATTCTTAGCAGAAAATTCTAATTTCTCTAAAATTTGTGCTTCTAACGGAATCAAATTTATTGGAGCTTCTGCTGACAATATTGACCGTATGGGAGATAAAGCAAACGCAAAAGCAACAATGAAAGAAGCTGGAGTTCCTGTTGTACCAGGATCTGATGGTTTATTAGAAAGTTATGAAGAAGCTTTAGAAATTGCTCGCGAAATTAAATACCCTGTAATGATAAAAGCTACTGCCGGTGGTGGTGGTAAAGGTATGCGTGCGATTTGGAAAGAAGAAGATTTATTACACGCATGGGATTCTGCTCGTGCCGAAGCTGCAGCAGCTTTTGGTAACGACGCTATGTATATGGAAAAATTGATCGAAGAACCACGTCATATTGAGTTTCAAGTTGCATCTGACCAAAATGGTAAAGCTTGTCACTTATCAGAGCGTGATTGTTCTATTCAACGTCGTAATCAAAAATTAGCAGAGGAAACTCCATCTCCAATCATGACAGACGAATTACGTGAGCGTATGGGAGATGCAGCCATCAAAGCTTGTGAATATATCGGTTACGAAGGTGTTGGAACAATTGAGTTCTTAGTAGATAAACATGGAGATTTTTACTTTATGGAAATGAATACTCGTATCCAAGTAGAGCATCCAATTACTGAGCAAGTAACAGGTTTCGATTTAATTCGCGAACAAATTATGTTAGCGAATGGTGAACCTATCTCTGGTCAAAATTATTATCCAAACGGACACTCTATTGAATGTCGTATCAATGCAGAAGATCCTTACAACGACTTCCGCCCTTCTCCAGGTAAAATTACAAATATTAATATTCCTGGTGGTAATGGTGTTCGTGTAGATACACATTGTTATGCTGGATATTCTATTCCACCGAACTACGATTCTATGATTGCAAAAATCATTGTTACTGCACAAACGCGTGAAGAAGCAATTGCAAAAATGAAACGTGCGTTAGGAGAATTTTATATCGAAGGTATCAAAACTACAATTCCTTTCCACTTACAGTTGATGGACAACCCAGATTTTATCGCGGGTAATTACACAACTAAGTTTATGGAAGATTTTGTTTTTGACGAATCTTACGCAAATTACGGAGAATTATAAGAAATTAAATTTTCGAAATATTAAAAATCCAGAACGAATGTTCTGGATTTTTTTATGTCATTGTGTCAGTAAAAATCAAATGGCTTAATTGTTGAAAATATCACCTCAGAAAAATAGTAAATAATCAATTCAATCATTCCATCTAAAATCAAAATCTCAAGTATTTGATAAGATTCGATCCGAATTGTTAATTTATAGTGAATGAATTGATTGTAATATTACTTTTTACTATTAAAAATCATTAATAATTTATACATTTGCACTCCAAATTTAAGGTAGATGAATATTACTAAAAATACAACAGACAAATTAAACGCAGTATTAACTGTAACTGTTGATAAGGCAGATTATCAAGAAAAAGTAGTTGACGTATTGAACCAATACAGAAAAACAGCTAACATCAAAGGTTTCCGTAAAGGACAAGTTCCAATGAGTTTTGTAAAAAAACAATACGAACAAGCTGTTGTTTTTGATACAGTTAACGAAATTTTACAAAAAAGTGTATCTGAATACATCAACACAGAAAAATTATCAATCTTAGGAAATCCAGTTCCAGTAATGAAAGATGTTGATTGGGATGCTGATCAATTATCATTTGATTTCGAATTAGGATTAGCTCCAGAATTTGATGTTGATTTATCTAAAGTAGAAGTTGACAGCTACAAAGTAAAAGTTGCTGACGACGAAATCCAAAAATATGTAGATAATTTCGCTGCTCGTTTTGGATCATTAAAATCTTTAACTGAAGCTGAAGCTGAAGCTGTATTGAAAGTAGAAGCTGCTGTAGAAGGGCAAGAAGCTAAACCAACATTTATCCGTTTAGAAGAATTGAAAGATGCTTCTGCATTTATCGGTAAAAAAGCTGGTGATGTTGTAGAAGTAAATTCTAACGATATTTTTGACACTGCTGAAGAAGCTGCACAACAATTGAACACAGAAGTTTCTGAAGAAGGAACTAACGTTACGTATACAATCAAAGAAATTAACAAAGCTGAAAAAGCTGAAGTTAACCAAGAATTATTTGATAAAGTTTATGGAGAAGGAGCTGTAGATTCAGAAGAAGCTTTCCGTAACAAAATCAAAGAAGAGTCAGAAAACATGTACAACAAAGAATCTGACAAACAAATTATCAATGATGTTGTAGCTAAATTATTAGATACAGTTCAATTTGATTTACCAACAGAATTTTTAACAAAATGGTTAATCACTTCTAACGAAAATGTAACTTCTGAAGAGCAAGCGAAAGAAGAATTGGTAAAAATGGACAAAGGTTTACGTTACCAATTAATCGAAGCTAAAATTGCTGAAGTTAACAATGTAGAAGTAAATGCTGAGGAAGTAAAAGAAGCTGCTTTTGCTGCAATCAAAGATCAATTAAAAATGTACGGTCAAACTTCTATTCCAGAAGAAACATTACAACAAATTGCAATGTCTGCTTTACAGAATCAAGAAGAATACAACCGTTTATCATACCAAGTGTTTACAGACAAAATGTTAGACATCTTCAAAAACAATGTAAAATTGAACGAGAAAGAAGTAACATTTGACGAGTTTGTTGACATTATTACAGAAAAAAATAAAGAATTAGCAGAAGCTTAATCACTTCTAAAAAATTCTTTATACCTTTCATTTAAAATCTAAATTTAATAATGAAAAACGTAGGAGAAGAATTTAAAAAATATGCGCTGTTAGACAAAGGAATTAGCTCTTTACATATGGAGAGTTACATCCAAAATACAACGCCTTACATCGTTGAAGAAAGAAAATTGAACGTTGCACAAATGGACGTTTTCTCTCGTTTGATGATGGACAGAATCATCTTTTTAGGAACAGGAATCGATGATCAAATTGCCAATATTATTCAAGCGCAATTATTGTTCTTAGAAAGTGTGGATGCGACAAAAGACATTCAGATTTATGTTAACTCACCAGGTGGTGGTGTTTATGCTGGATTAGGAATTTACGATACAATGCAGTTAGTAAAACCAGACGTTGCAACAATTTGTACAGGAATGGCAGCTTCTATGGGAGCAGTTTTATTATGTGCAGGTGCAGCAGGAAAACGTTCGGCACTTAAACATTCTCGCGTGATGATTCACCAACCTTTAGGAGGAGCTCAAGGACAAGCTACTGATATGGAAATTACATTAAAGGAAATCTTGAAATTGAAAAAAGAATTATACGATATTCTTGCAACTCATTCTGGTCAAACTTTCGAGCAAATCGAAAAAGATGGTGAACGTGATTACTGGATGACTTCACAAGAAGCAAAAGAATATGGAATGATTGACGAAGTTTTATTACCTCGTAAATAATTTTAAATTCAATACAAATACAAAAAAAGGATACTCAAAAATTTGAGTATCCTTTTTTCATTTACAAATACTTAAAAATTTGTAAAACAATAAGAATGAAGCATAAAAAACAATAATCTAAAATAAGATAATTTCATCCTTTATTTTACCATAATTTATACTGATAGAAATTAACAAATAAATATTTTCTATCTAAAAGAAAATAAATACCTTTGCATCTTAATTAAGTATAGAAAATTGGAAGAAAATAAGTGCTCTTTTTGCGGAAAAAGCAGAAACGAAGTAAATATTTTAGTGTCTGGAATCGACGGTAATATTTGTGATAATTGCATAGAACAAGCTCATGGTATAGTTTTAGAAGAATCGAAATTTAACGAAAATAACAATTTAATAAAACCATTAACGCTAAAATCTCCGAAAGAAATTAAAGAGTTTTTAGATGATTACGTGATTGGTCAAGACCAGGCAAAAAAAATATTGTCGGTTGCGGTATACAATCATTACAAAAGAATATTATTAGACAAAGAAAATGATGTAGAGATTGATAAATCTAACGTTATTTTAGTTGGAGAAACAGGAAGTGGAAAAACATTATTAGCAAAAACAATTGCTAAATTATTGAATGTTCCATTTGCAATCGTTGATGCAACTGTACTTACAGAAGCTGGATATGTAGGAGAAGATGTAGAAAGTATTTTGACGCGTCTTTTACAATCTGCTGATTATAATGTAGAGCTTGCCGAAAAAGGAATCGTATTTATTGATGAAGTAGATAAAATTGCACGTAAAAGTGACAATCCATCTATTACACGTGACGTTTCTGGAGAAGGTGTACAACAAGCTTTGCTTAAAATTTTGGAAGGAACTATTGTTAACGTGCCACCAAAAGGAGGACGTAAGCATCCTGATCAAAAATTTATAGAAGTTAATACAAAAGATATTTTGTTTGTGGCTGGTGGAGCTTTTTCTGGAATAGAAAAACACATTGCAGATCGTTTGAAGAAACACGTAATTGGTTTCAAGAATGAGGATCACAAAGAAATCGAAAATCTTTTGGATGAAGTAAATGCACAAGATTTGAAAAACTTTGGTATCATTCCAGAATTAATTGGACGTTTACCAATTATTACGTATCTTAAAGCATTAGATAAAGAAGCGATGAGAGCTATTTTGACAGAACCAAAAAACTCTCTAATGAAACAATATACAAAACTTTTTGCCCTAGACGGAAAAGAGCTTGTAGTGACGGACGAAACCCTAAATAGAATTGTAGACCGTGCCAATGAACTGGGTTTAGGAGCTCGAGGATTGCGAGCAGTTACGGAAGAAATCTTTACTGATTTAATGTATAACATTAAAGATTTACCAGAAAAAGTTATAATATAATCTATTGTATAGTAACTTATTAATAAATATTTTTATATTTGTAATGAAATTATTTTTTAATTTTAATAAAAACCTACCAAAATAACATAATTTATGAAAAAGAATCTACTTGCTTTATTCGTACTTGGTGCGATATATAGCGCTTCTGCGCAAGATACTTATATAGGTAATAAAGCTATTGTTAAAGTTAACGCTAATACATTGTTTTATAACGGAGGGAATGTTACTTTAAATGCTGATAAACCAATAGTTACTGCAGATACCATAGTCCGTAATCAAGGGAATATTCAAATTCAAGGTAATTTCAATAATCCTTCTTCAAGTTCTACAGGAGATGAGTTTATAAACTATTGGTCTGCCCTTAATAATTATGGACAAGTTATTATCAATGGTAGCAATTCGTCTACTAAAGGCAAATTAACAATGCAAAAGAAGTCAGTGAATTCGGCTTCTATTCAACAATATCCTATGTCTATTCCTTATCAAGGAAATGTAGAAACTATTAGTAATTCATTTATTGGTACAAATTTTAGAGGAAATTGTCAAGTTGATCAATTATGTAATCAACGTAGTTGGATGACATTATTTATTTGGAATAATCATAACATTGTAAATGATGCTGTTGTAACTGGAACTACCTTAAAACCTGGTAGCTATTACTTATTAAATATTATTTCTAACACAGGTTTAAATACTTTTTTTGATGGAAATAAAAAGGTTACTTATAGAGGTGTACCAGCTCCAGAAAAAGCTACTTTTTCTAATTTAACAACTGTTATTCCTAATTCTACAGATACTGCTTTTCCTACTTTACCTTACTCTGATTGGAAAAATCTAACGAATAAATATAACGAGTTGTATTGGACTTATTTAGGTACAAATGATGGTGATTTTACATCTAAAACATTTGGAAAAAATATGTTTAGATTTGGAAATCCATTTACATCAAATATTGATTTATCAGTTGTCTCAAATTGGTTAACTTTTAATAGTGGTTCATCTACTAAGAATTTTGAGGTCATAAAATTAGCTCCAGGTTATACCCATAATTGGACTAATAATGGAGGTTCTTCTAATAATAGTACAGGACAAACTCAATATCTAAGTGCTACTTATACAAATAATGTTTGGGCTGGTAGTGCTGAAGCTGTTTTAGTTAGACCATTTGAAATGTTTAGACTAAAATTTAATCCTACTGATGATAAATTAGTAAACATAAATGTTAATTTAGATACTAATATCAAAACATTTAATCAATCAGCATCAGCAACAAGTGGTAGTTTATCTAAATCTTCTAATCAGTTCTATCAATTAGAAATTGCATTAGTTGATCAAGATGATAATATTCTATCTGAATTAGCATATTTATCTACAAGTAATGACTTTGAAACTGGTGCTAATTTTAATAAAGGATACGGCTCTAAAATGTCTTTATATGAAGAAGATACTAATGGTGATATTATTTATAATGCAGAAACATTAGTTAATACTTTTAATACAGATTACATAGCTAAACCATTGCATTTAAACTTATATGACCTTTCAAAAGACAAAGAAATTAAGTTAAAATTTAATTTGAAAGAAAATAATATATTCGAAAATAATATTCAAAATTTAAGTGATGGGAGCTCGTTTTATGTTTATGATAAATTAAACAAAACATATACTGAAATTGATTCTTCTACAGAAATTAAATTTTATTTTGATAAAGACTTATCTGATAGATTCACTTTCTTTTGGAAAGAGACTCCAAATAAATTAGCCACAGATGATTTAAGTAAATCACAAGCTACTATAGTATATAAATATAATACTAATTCATATAAACTAAGATTTGAAAAGTCGAAGACATCAGTTGACTTCGAAATATATAATTTAGCTGGTGCTAAAATTGGATCACAATCAAAAGTTAGTACTCAAACAGACGCTAACTTGACTTTCCCTACTAAAGGTATGTATGTCATTAAAGTTATTTATAATGATGGAAGTACAAAAAGTTTAAAAGTTTTAGTTGATTAAGCCTAACCTAACAATAGATATTATGAATATAATCAAGTTACTTATAATTTCAACACTTTTTGCTTCAAATTTATTATTTGCTAGCAATACAAGTGGAGCAAATGAAACAATTAATACAGACGTAGCCCCACCAACTCCTTATGCTAGAGAAAATGACGGAATAGGTGGCAACGGTCCAACACCTATTGATGATTACGCACCTATTTTAATTGTTACAGCTGTAACAATTGCAGGCTATTTTTCCTACAGACAAAGACAAATTATTAAAAAATAAATTCATACTTTTAAACCTCAATCAATTGATTGAGGTTTTTTTATTATATCAAACAAACTATGAAAAATAAATTTATACTACCGCTTGTTGTTTTAGGAAGTTCTGTTTTTGGACAGTTTAACGTTTCTGGACAAATAGAAAATTATGCTAACAAACCTGTTTTGGTTAAGATTTTCGAGAATGCCGAAATGAAATTAATCAACAATGCGATTACTGACAACAATGGAAATTTCTCTGTAAAAGTTCCGAAAGCATACAATGGTTTTGTACGTATTGATTTACCAACTGGAGAAAATCTTTCGTTATTAACAGATAACAAAAATCTAAAATTCAAAACGGTAAGTGGACAAGAAATGTCTTCTAAGCTTGAAATTTTAGAGGGAAATACACAAAAAGAATACAATAAAGTTTTAGCTCTTCAACCATTAAATGAAATTCAGAACCAAGTTTTTCCTTATTTAATGCAAATGTATAAACCGACTGACGAGTTTTATACAGCAATGGTAAAAGAAGATAAACGAATAAAAGAGTTGAAACGTAACGAAAATTTCTCACCATTAATTACCTATATTAATGAGTTGAATGATTTGAAACAAAAAGCTCAAACAAATAAAGATACTGAAACCCTAAATGAAATTGTAAATCATTTTGTAAAAGATGATGTACGATTGGAGCAATCTGGAATCTTTAATGATTTAGTTTTTGCTTATATTAATGGAAAATTAGCTGTTGCTAACAATCAAGATGTAGAAGGAAATTTAATTGCTGCTACAGACGAAATTTTGGTTAAAACAGATATCAAAACAACAAGAGGTCAAAATGTATTGACAACTATCTTAAACTTTGTTCCTGAAAAAGAATATGCAAATTTTCATAAAAAATACGTAGATAAAGTAAAAGGTTTGACTTCTAACGTAACAGATCAATTGAAAAAGAAAGTAGGACAAAGCGCTTCTATGCAAGCAGGAAGTAAAGTTCCAAATATCACTTTTCCTCAACCTATTAACGGAAAAAAATCGTTGTATGATATCAAAGCAGATCAAAAATTAATTGTTTTCTGGGCTTCTTGGTGTCCTGCTTGTCAACAAGAAATCCCGCATATTAAAGAGTTTTATAAGAACTTTAAATCAAAAGGAGGAGAAATTGTTGCCATTTCTTTAGACTACGATCAAACAGCGTTTAATAGCGCTACAAAAGATTTACCTTGGTACAATTATACTGATCTTTTGAGATGGGATTCACCAATCGCAGCTGAGTTTGGAATAGAGTCTACTCCTACTCTAATTTTGGTTGATAAAGACAACAAATTAATTAAGAAAGTTCATCATATTTCTGAGTTAGAAGTATCGAAATAATAACGAAAAAGCTACATTGATTTTCAATGTAGCTTTTTTATTTTATTGAATTATTTTCTAAATAAATCCTTGACTGTTCTTGTAATGAATGATTAGGAAAATTCCGATCAGAATAGTGAATCCCCACAACGAACTTCCTCCATAACTAAAGAATGGTAGCGGAATACCAACTGTTGGGAAAAGCCCAATTACCATTGCAATATTGATAAAGAAATGGAAAAATAAAATAGAGGCGACTGCATATCCATAAAATCGTGCAAATCTATTTTTTTGATGTTCGGCTAAGAAAAATAATCGTCCAACAAAAATTGCGTAGACAATTACCAAAGCTGTACTTCCTATGAAACCCCACTCCTCTCCAACTGCTGTAAAAATGTAATCGGTTTGTTGTTCTGGTACAAATCTTCCTTTTTTAATAGTTCCTTGATTGTAACCTTTTCCATATAATTCGCCCGAACCAATCGCTGTTTTCGCATACAATAAATTATATCCCGAAGTATCACGATACTTTGCTTCTCCTTCGTACAAAACCATCACACGCTCTTTTTGGTGTTTGGGTAATTTCTCAAAAATGATCGGAGAAATAAAACTAACCGTGCTTGCAAATAATAACAACACAATAGACGCAATAATACTAAAATTCAGAACATTTGCAGCTAATCCAGATTGTGTTTTGAATGGCGAATCATTAATTTCTTTTTGTTCGGTTAATTTTAAAATTAAAACTGGAATAATTGATATAAAGAATCCTATCAATCCAAAGAAAGTTGTATTAAAAAATATTGGTTCTGAGAAAAATAAGGAACGCATTGGAAATAAATGTCCGAAAGATTCGCGTGTTTCCTCAGATAAATCTTCAACCAAATAACAAATTCCAATCAATAATAAAAAGAAAATTGATAAGCCGATTAAAACACCATGCATTGCATCAACTACATTCTGATTATAATTGAAAGCTAAGATTAATAACGCAATTGTCAGAATTATAAATCCAAAAACTAATAAAACATAAAAAGGAATTTGTACAATCGAAATCAAGAAAATGATTAATAATATGATTGGCGCTAAAATTATCCACGGATTAAGTCCTTCTCTGTACAAAGCAATACTTAATGAACAGAAAATAATTACTGATCCTAAATCGGGTTGTAAAAGAATTAAAACTACTGGTATTGCGATAATCAACAATATTTTTCCTATAAAACCTAAGTCTTTTAGATTTGCATTTGAATGATTGATAAAATTAGCAATCAACAAAGCTGTACCAATCTTAGCAAATTCGGCTGGTTGCAAACTCAGAGGACCAAAACGATACCACGCTTTTGCACCATTAATTTCCTTTCCAACAATCAAAACTCCGACGAGTAAAACGAGGGAAATGATATAAAAGACAGGACTATAAATTTCGAAAAAATTACGGTTGTTTCCACTCGCAATTATCAAAATCAATATCATCACCACCCCAAGTCCAAACCAAATTAGCTGTTTTACACCTAAATCTGGATTGACACTATACACATTCATAATCCCGAAAGTTACTATCAGAAACCCTAGGATCAGTACGGTCCAATCAATTCCTTTTAGTAATCTGCTTTGGCTCATGTTTTAGTTTTGTTGAATCTTTTTTTAATTTTAAACTATCTATTTTACTTCCGATCGAATCCTTTTTTACTGGTTCTACGTATAATCCTTTTCTTTTTAGATAATCTATCCATTGACGACGATATTCGCCTTGTAGATTACCATTTTTCATACGTTGCACTAACGCAGGACGTTTTATTGTATCTGTTACATACAATTCAGCAATCAAACTCGCCATTGGTCCAGCATAAGTTGTACCCCAAGAACCATTCTCTACAATTGCAGCAATCGCAATTTTTGGTTTATCTGCTGGAGCAAACAATACAAATAATGAGTGATCTTGTCCATGAGAATTTTGAGAAGTTCCGGTTTTACCAAATTGTACAAAAGAACTTGTATCAAAACTACGAGCTGTACCCATTGTAAATACATTACGCATTCCGCGTTGAATGATGTCAAAATGTTTTGGATCAACCAATGTATTTTTTTTCACCATATAGGTAGAATCTGTCAATGGTTTTCCATCAATACTATGTACAATATGCGGTGTATAGAAAAATCCTTTATTAGCAATAATTGCTGTATAATTAGCCATTTGTAGCGGAGTTGTATTAATATCTCCTTGTCCCATACCATTAAAAATAATACGGTAAGGATTCCAAACACCTTCTCCAAAACGATTGTCGTAAAACTCAGCTGTCGGAATAAGACCTTTGCTACCAACAGGTAAATCTGTTCCCATAAATTTTCCTAATCCGAAACTATTCAAAATGGAAGCCCATTCGTTAATTCCTACACTATAATCGTTTGGATCTTTACGAACAATATCTCGGTAAGCCTCTGAGAAAAAGTTATTACACGATTTTCCAATCGCATGTTCTAGACCTTGTGGTGTATAATACATTCCACAGTGACAACCAATATGCATACGTCCATAACGGAAACCATGTTTACAAACATACGTTGTCTTTTCTGTCATCGTTCCCATTTGTAAACCAGCCAAAGCCGTTACCATTTTGAATGTAGAACCAGGAGGATAAGTTCCTTGTAAGGCTCTATCATAAGTTGGACGAGCAATAGAATCGTTGATTAATGCACTTCTCAACTTTGTATTCAAATAATCATTTGGATTAATTGTAGGTGCAGATGCTAAAGCCAAAATTTCACCATTATTAGGATCAAGTGCGACAATTGCCCCACGCTTATTTTGAAGCATTTGTTCTGCTAATTCTTGCAATCTATAATCAATTGTCAAATGAACTGTTTTTCCACTTTTTACAGGTCTATCATAATCTCCATTTTTATATGGACCAACAACGTTCATTGTTCGATCTACAATCCAGTTTTTTACACCTTTTACTCCACGCAAATCTTTTTCATACGATTTCTCAACTCCGGCAATTCCTACTAAATCTCCAGGTTGATAATAGGTAGAATCTGTTTTGATATAGGATTGATTGGCCTCATTTATATAGCCTAGTATATTTCCTGCAGAATTTACCATGTACTTACGTTCAGGACGTTTGATGATACTAAACGCTGGATACAAATACAATTGCTCTTGCATACGAGCAAAATTCTCGCGCGAAATATTCTTTAAAAAAGGATATGGAGATAATTTTTTGTAATCTTTTGCAGTTACAATTTTATCTAAAATAGAATCAAATTGTTGTGTAGAAATTCCAATCATTTTAGAGAATTTAGGCTTATCAAAACCATTCATATATTCTCCATAACTGTCAATTAATTTTCCTGGAATAACATCTAATTCGTACGAATAGGTATTACTCACCAACAATTTTCCGTTTCGATCAAGAATATCACCACGATTGGGATAAATGATTTCTTGCTTGATCGACGTATTAAATGCATTTAACGTATAACGATCTGTAAATAATTGCAAATACGCTAAACGTCCTATAAATAGAAACACTATAAACAGGATGAGTGCATAAACAACCATCAACTTTTTCATACTCCAACTTTATTTTTAAATAAAATTTTATAAATAAAGACAAACACAAAAGTTACTCCCGAATTGATTAATGCTTTTAGCATCAAAGGTCCAATTCCTGATGGTTTAAAATTCTCAAGAAGTAATAAAATAATATGATGTGCAAGAATTAGAATAATTAAATAAAATAACCATTGCGCAAAACTAAACGAATTGAAAGAGAAAAATTCCATTTCGTAATCTTGTTTTCCTGCCAAAAGTTTGATAATTGGATTTCTAAGAAATGCGATAAGTGTTAATGCGAAAGCATGAATTCCACCTGTATATTCGAAAATATCAATCATTAATCCTAACATAAATGATAAGATTAATAAGGCATATTTATTTTGATAAGGCGGATAAAATAATACAAATACAATATAGATATATGGTTGATAGCTTCCTAAAAAGTTGATGTGATTGAACACAAAAACTTGTAGCAAAGCTAAAACGATAATCTTGATAATATTGATTAAAAAATCTTTATTGAACATTCTTTGGACTTGTTATTGTATCTGATTTTTCTACTTGTTGAATTTCAACTTTATTAAGGTTTGTAACCACATAAGCTTGTGCTAAATTGGCAAAATCTTGTTTCAATCTTACTTGAACTTTCATTTCTCCTGTTTCGTCAATTCCTTTGCTTACAACTTTACCTATAATAATTCCTTCTGGGAAAACTGGCGATTTACCATCTGTTTCGATGATATCACCTTTTTTCACTTCGATGTATTTCGGAATTTCATATAACTGGACAAAACGAGGATCTTTTCCATCCCATTTCACTGTCCCGAAATATTGATTTCCTTTGATACGCGCATTGATATTGATATCCTTGTTTAACAACGAAATTGCACGAGAATAATTTTTTCCTGCAAAAGTTACAATACCAATTACACCATTATTTGTAATAATTCCGTCACCTTTTTCTATTCCGTCATTTGTTCCTTTATCAATCGTCAAAAGGTTTTGCGTTTTGATAATCGAGTTGTTTACAATCTCAGCAGGTACAAAAGAATACGTTTGATGATAACCTAAGGTATCCGATTTGTAAAACTTTTTAGTTTTCGCATCTTTAATCCCTAAATGCACCAATTGCTCACGCAAAAAGGCATTTTCGTCCATCAAATCTTTATTGGTACTCGGTAAATTAATAAAGTTTGTCACCTTTGCAATTTTATCATCCACATAACCTGTAAACGAAGTGCTTGCAGAGGCAAGAATAGTTTCGTGATAAATATTTTTCTTAAAGACAAGAAACAACGCAATTAACTCTAAAAAGACAAAAATTAATAGCATTCCATTTCTTCTAATGGCATTCAGAATATATTGCATTGCTCTTTACTCTTCTATTTCATTAAGAAAGTGAATTTATCAATATTTTTAAGTGCAATACCTGTTCCACGAACAACAGCACGTAAAGGATCATCAGCCAAGAAAACTGGTAAACCTGTTTTTTTAGAAATACGTTGATCTAAACCTCTCAACATAGCTCCACCACCAGCCATATAGATACCAGTGTTGTAGATATCAGCAGCTAATTCTGGAGGTGTTTGAGATAACGTTTCCATTACACCATCTTCGATGCGTAAAATTGATTTATCTAATGCACGTGCAATTTCGCGGTAGTTTACAGTAATTTCTTTTGGTTTTCCTGTAATCAAATCACGTCCTTGTACTGGCATATCATCTGGTGCATGCTCTAATTCTTCTACAGCAGCTCCAACTTCAATTTTAACACGCTCGGCAGTTCTTTCTCCGATATATAAATTATGATGGGTTCTTAAGTAATATGCAATATCATTTGTAAAAACATCACCTGCAATTTTCACAGATTTGTCACAAACAATACCACCTAATGCAACAACAGCAATTTCAGTTGTACCACCACCTATATCAATAATCATGTTACCCTTAGGTTGAGTGATATCAATTCCAACTCCTATCGCAGCAGCCATTGGTTCGTAAATAAGACGAACATCTTTAGCATTAACACGTGCGCAAGAATCTTTTACGGCACGTTTTTCAACTTCTGTAATTCCAGAAGGAATACAAATCACCATTCGCAATGAAGGTGAAAATAATTTTCCTTGAATTCCAGGAATTTTCTTGATGAACTCTGTCAACATGAATTCTGAAGCTTCAAAATCTGCAATTACTCCGTCTTTCAAAGGACGAATTGTTTTTATATCATCATGCGTTTTACCTTGCATGTGTTTTGCTTGTTCTCCAACAGCAATAACTTTATTTGTTCTTCTATGTATAGCGACGATAGATGGACTATCTACTACAACTTTATTATTGTGGATAATTAAAGTGTTAGCAGTCCCCAAGTCAATCGCAATTTCTTGCGTGAAAAAATCAAATAATCCCATCGTTGATTATGTCTCAGTATTATTAAAAATGAATGTACAAAAGTATAATAAATTTAGATGATTATAAAAGAGATTTTAATTTTTTAATCATCTAAATATTTTTACTAAAATAGTAAGATTTTAACAATAAAAAAGGGTTAAAAATATTTTAACCCTTTTTTATGATTTTTATTGAATTTGAATATCGTAAGGTAGCCTAACTTGAACACCTTTTTGCTCATTCATCATCTTTATTTCTTTGTAAATTCGGATTCCGTCCGAACCTAATTCTTTTGCAATTGCTGCCTCAGTATTTTTTCCTTGAAGATTATCCATAAATTCTTCAAAAGAATCTTTTCTTTTTGGATAATTTTCTGTTGAATATTTTTCAATTTTAGCCAATTTAGCGGCTTCTTTTATCGCTGTATCTAAACTTCCAAAATCATCTACTAGACCAATTTGTTTTGCACGAGTTCCAGACCAAACACGTCCTTCTCCTATTTTATCAACTTGCTCGTATGTTAATTTTCTATTTGTTGCAACGTGATTTACGAATTTCCCATAAATCAATACGATTGATTTTTGCATCGTATTTTTTGCTGTTGGTGATAATGGTGTTGTCAAAGATTTTAACTGATCTGCATTTGCATTCGTTTTTACTTCATCAAAATCTAATCCGAAATTATTGAATAATTTTTGCGCATTTGGGATCATTCCGAAAACTCCAATCGAACCAGTAATTGTATTTGGTTGAGCATAAATTTTGTCAGAAGCTTGTGCAATGTAATATCCACCAGATGCTGCAACATCACCAAAAGAAACTACGATTGGCATTTTTGTTTTCAATTGCATCAATTCATATAAAATTTCTTCTGATGCATTTGCGCTACCTCCAGGAGAATTTACACGTAAAACTAAAGCTTTGATTTTATCGTTTTGACTGATTTTGCGAATCGCATCCACATAAGTCTTCGATTGAATACCATCAAAACCATCCCCTTCAGTAATTGTTCCAGATGCATATAAGACTGCAATTTTATCTTTTTCAGATTTATCTGATAAGGTTTCAAAATAATCTTCTACTTTTATGGTATGTTTTTCAAGAACTTCAAAATCAGTTTTTGATTTTTCTTCTTTCAGACCAAGTTTTGTGAATAACATTTTTTGATATTCATTTTCTTGCGCCAATACATCATAAATCTTATTTTCTTTTCCTGTTTCTGGGATGAAAGCATACAAACTATCTGTTACTGTAGTGAATTGTTCAGGAGAAATTTTACGCGATTTTGTAATCGAGTTTGAAACATTACCCCACACATCATTCAATAATTCTGACAATTGTAATCGATTCTCATCAGACATATTTGTTCTCATATAAGGCTCTACAGCACTCTTAAATTGTCCGTGACGAATCACCTGAAAATCTACACCATATTTATCTCCTGCATTCTTGAAGAACATAATATTAGAACTTAAACCCTGTAATAAAGTTCCTCCCAAAGGATTTTGATAAATTTTATCAGACACACTACTTATATAATATGACAGCTGACTTCCTGAATTAGAATATGAATACACAAATTTTCCAGATTTCTTAAAATCTTCTAGTGCATTACGAATTTCAGTCGCTTGCGTAGCTCCACCAGAAAATTTATCCAATTTCAGACTAATTCCTTTTATTTTATCATCATTCTTCGCTTCTTCAATTGAATGAATAATATCTTGTAAAAAAACATTTGGACTTTCTGACATATCAAAAATAGAAACCGAACGATCCATATCACTTTCCATAATTGGATCTTCTAACGAAATTTCTAAAACAGAACCGTCTTTTACACTTTTTGTTGGAGCAGATAATGCTGAAACAAATATCAAAACGAAAAGCAGTATGACAAATACACTAATCGTTAATAGATTTCCTATGATTGTTGAGAATACTCTCCCGAAAAAGTTTTTCATTTTTAATTTATTATTACTTTTGCTCTATATGTCGCAAAATATAGTCATTTTGTTACTCGGTACAAACTTAGGTGACAAAAAAAATAATTTAGAAATCGCTAAAAACCTTATAAACAAAGAGGTAGGTGAAATAAAAAAAGAATCAAATATTCTTGAAAATAAAGCTGAAGGATTTACTACAGAGCATTTATTCTTAAATCAGAAAATAGAAATCAATACAAGTTATTCTCCATTTGAGGTTTTGAAAAAAATTAAAGATATCGAACAAAAAATGGGTAGAATCTATTCTAAACCAAAAGAAAATGAGAATTACGTTGACCGTTTAATAGATATTGATATATTATTCTATAATAAACTTTTAATCAATTGTAATTATTTAAAAATTCCTCATCCTCAGAACTATTCTAGAGATTTTATCAAAAGTTTATATTTTTATTAAGATATTAACTATTAATTCATTAGTTTTGTAAAATTATATTAAGATATGCTTTATATTAGTTATAAAAATAATTCTAACCTATGAAAAAACTTTTATCTTTATTAATCTTAGGTGCTGTGGCATGTGCTAGTGCACAGACCAAGTACGATGAAAAACCATTCAACAACAGTAAAAAAGAATTTAACGATTGGTCATTATCTGTTTTCGCTGGTACTAATGCTATGCAAAATTCTGATTTAGTATCATTTATGGGAGGATACTTTACTCCTGGATATGATTTACAATTTCAAGTCAATAAACAAATTTCTCATGCTTTCGGCTTAAGTTTACAATACCAATTGGGACAATCAAGGCAAAAAGGAACTATATACGACAATACCCCTTGGGGAAATGCTTATCAAGGAAAAGCGCATGGAAAAACAAAATATAATGGAATCTCTGTTTTAGCTGATATTAACGCATCTAATCTATTAAGAAGAGTAGATAATAGAACTGAATTTAAATGGGCTATGCATTTATATGGAGGTTTTGGTATATTAGGCTACAAAGCTTATAGACAACATTATTATGGATCAGGTAATGATTACGGTTTAGTTACTGATCAAAAATTATCTGACAAATCAGTATACGCTCAAGTAGGAGCTGGTTTACGTTATAAATTAAGTGACAAATTAGATCTTGAATTACGTGGGATGTACGTAATGTCTGGTGACGAAGAGTTTGATGGATCAGGAAAACCAGTAATTGGGTATTGGACAGCAGCAGATGTTGAAGAAGGTCGTGATGATAATATGATTACTCTTTCTTTGGGATTACATTATAAAATTGGTAAACATAAAGATGCATTACAATGGGTTTCTCCTATAGCATACAAAGCTCCTGTAGAACAAACTCCTTTCGAATGCATTGACGAAGATCGTGATGGTGTTTGTGATCAATGGGATAAATGTCTTGGGACTCCAGAAGGAATTCGTGTCGATGGATCAGGATGTTCTTTAGATTCTGACGGAGACGGTATTCCTGATAGTGAAGATAAATGTCCTACAATTCCTGGACCTCCAACAAATGGTGGTTGTCCTGAAAAAGTAATTAGAATTTCTGGTGAAGATGTTGCAACGACAATTAATGCATACTTAGAGGGTATCGAATTCGATTACAACTCTGATCGCATTAGAGAACAATCTTATGAAAAATTAAATCATGCTTCTGAGGTACTATTAGCAAATCCAGATTTCAAATTCGTAGTGGAAGGTCATACAGATGCTGCTGGTGGTGTTGATTATAACCAAAAATTATCTGAAAGACGTGCTGCTTCTGTTGTTCGTTACTTAGCTAACAAAGGTGTTGACACAACTAAATTGTCGTCTGTAGGAAAAGGTAAATCTGATTTAAAATGGCCAGAATGTAATCCTGTTACAAACTGTCCTGCTTGGAAAAACTTAGAAAACAGACGTGTAATTTTCAAAGAAATTAAATAGTCTAAAATTTAATCATACAAAAAAAGCTCAGTTAATATTAACTGAGCTTTTTTATTATTTTATATTTATATTTTCTTCTTTTAAAGAATATTAATCGAATTAATTATTCAATAATAACGATTTGATTAGAATTAGAAGAAACTTTATACAAAAAGTATTTGAGCATATTTTTTATTTCTTCCGTTTCTTTAATCGGAATTAAGATATTATGAATCTTCTCTAGCGTTTTTATTTGATGATGATATTCGTAATAACCATATCCTTTAAATTCTCCATTCTCAACTAAATAAAATGATTTTTCAATTCCTTTTCGTCCTTTATCAATAATCAAAAAAGTTTCGGAAGGATATTCAGTTGTTTTAATAAAACTTTGAATTCGCTCATTATAAACTTCTTTAGATTCCTCTTTCACACAAGCTCCATTGCATTTATTTACTTTATATTGAAAACAAGATTCATCAGATTTAATTCCCGCATTTACTTGCTGACAAAGATTATAATCATGAACAATTTTCTCTAAAACCTCTTTTGCACGTTCTTTAGTTTTAAATTTCAAAACAGGTTGTGTCTTTCTAACTTTCCCTATTTCTAATCTCGAATAACCACGTTTAGACTCCAAATAATACAATCCAAAAGGATAAACTTTATTCTCAACCAACTTTACGTTATACATTGGTTGATTATTCAAAATCTCATTATTTTCTTTAATTGCTGCAAGAAAACCACTTCCGGTTTCTTCGAATTTTATAGAACGAGTATAACGCTTAAGTTTATTTGCTTTTAGAGTTTTTGATGTAAAAATTTGATTAATAGATCGCGCAATATTATTGCTTCGACTAATATAAATAAGTTGTTTTCGGCTATTGTATAAATAATAAACCCCGATAGAATTAGGTAAACCTTCAAGCAGTTTCTGATACTTAGAATGTGCTTTTTTAGGTTGTTTTAAACCTGTTTTCTTCGTGATTATTTTTTCCGAATCTTTATCTAACAATAATTTAAACAAAGAAATTGTCGCTCTTGCATCTCCAGAAGCCCTGTGTCTATCTGTCACTACAATTCCAAGCGATTCGCATAATTTTCCCAAAGAATATGAAGGTAATCCTGGAATCAATTTTTCGCTATATTCGAACGTATCAATCCATTCTTTTTCGTAATTATAACCCAAACGATCGAATTCTTGTTTTAGCATTCTATAATCAAACATTACATTATGTCCAACTAAAATACAATCATCTGTAATCTCAACAATACGTTTTGCTATTTCATGAAATTTAGGCGCTGTCAGCACCATTTTATCCGAAATATGCGTTAATCTTTGTACATATTGGTCAATCTTTTTTTCGGGATTGACTAATGATATAAACTGATCGACAATTTCTTTTCCATCATATTTATACACCGCAATCTCTATGATTGACTCTTCCCCTACTTTTCCGCCAGTCGCTTCTATATCTAAAATCGCGTACACGTGCTTATTTTTTTCCTTTTAAAAAATTAGTTAACATTTTCATTCCAAAATCCATCAATTTTCGAGTTGCAGTACGACTTACATCACGCACAACAGGATTATCTGTCCAATCTTTTTCCTTAGGAACACTTCTTGTTGAAGTTGCTTTAGCAGCAGGTTTCTCTATATTTTTTTGTTGTTCTAATTTTTTCGATAAAATTTCATTTGCAGATTCACGATCAATATCAGTTGCATATTTTATCACTAAATCTGAATTTGAGGTAATCGTATCGATTTCATTTGAAGTCAAAATATCCATTCTCGAATTTGGCGCTCGCATATACGTATACGCCAAAGGAGTTGGAATACCTTTTTCGTCTAAAGCTGTCACAAAAGCCTCTCCAATTCCTAATTGCGTGATGACCTCATCCGCTTTATAATAGGTTGTTGTCGGATAATTTTCGATTGCTTTTGTTATTTCTTTTCGATCTTTCGCAGTAAAACCTCTTAACGCATGTTGAACTTTAAGACCTAATTGACTCAAAACTGCATCAGGAACATCACCAGGAACTTGCGTTACAAAATATAATCCCACACCTTTAGAGCGAATTAATTTTACCATTGTTTCAATTTGATTCAATAAAGCTTTCGTAGCTTCCTTAAAAATCAAATGTGCTTCATCAATAAAAATCACCAATTTCGGTTTATCAGAATCTCCAGATTCAGGGAATTGAGAATAAATTTTATTCAATAAACTCAACATAAAAGTTGAAAATAAATTAGGCTGATTTTGAATATCAATCAAACGAATAATAT
>NZ_DLJI01000036.1:92249-106319 GCF_002484185.1 Empedobacter sp. UBA7620
GATTTACAATTCCTTTTCCGTCTTTCGTTTTCAATAAATCTTGAACATCAAAACTTGGTTCTCCAAAAAACTTTGTTGCTCCTTGTTGTTCTAATGCAACAATTTTACGCAAAATAGCTCCCAAAGAAGCTGGCGCAATTGTTCCATAATTTGAATTCAACTCCGATTTTCCTTCGTCAGAATCTGTCACATATTGCAAAACTCGTCGAATATCCTCCAAATCAATCAAAGGTAAATTACGATCTTGACAATATTTGAATATGATTGAAATAATACTTTCTTGTGTTTCATTCAGTTCTAAAATTTTACTGAATAAAATTGGTCCAAAATCACTTACTGTCGCACGAAGTCTTGCTCCTGGTTCATCAGAAATAGACAAAAATTCGACAGGAGAAGCTTGCGGATCAAAAGGCAAATTAAGGGCTTCCATTCTTTCTTGCGCATTTTTATCTTCCGAATTTGCTGCAGCCCCAATTCCTGATAAATCTCCTTTGATATCCATCAATAATGTTGGAACGCCTTTCAGAGAAAGTTGTTCAGCGATAATCTGCAAAGATTTTGTCTTCCCAGTTCCCGTTGCACCACCAATCAACCCGTGACGATTCATTGTTTTTAGCGCAACTGAAATTTCAGCTTCTTCTACAATTTCGCCATCTAATTTGGCTTTGCCTAAAATTATTTTATCGTTTTTATAAGAATAACGACTTTGTATCTCTTGAATAAAGCTTTCTTTCTGGTTCATTTTGATTGATTATTGAATAAATATAGAAAAAATTTATTCTGAAATTTTATATTTTACAGCTACTGGATAATGATCCGAGAATTTTTTTCGAATAACATGTGCCTCAATAGGTTTAAATAATTTAGAATGAAATAAATAATCAATTCTAATTGGAAATTTAAATCCATGAAAAGTTGTCGCATTTCCTTTTCCAACTTCTATATAAGAGTCGTGAAGATATTTTTTCAACTTCTCATATTCGTAAGAAACTGGAGTCGAATTAAGATCCGTTCCCAAAATAACTGGATGACGCGAAGATGTGATATATGGAATAATCGCTTCTAACTGTTTTTGATGTTTTTGCATTCCTTGCACCAATTTTAACTCAACTTTTCGACTCGAAATTTCGGCAGTTCGCGAATCATCAGACTGAATAATTTCTTTCACCATCGCTTTATCAATGTACATTGGCTCAAGATAAACATTAATCACACGAATCGTATCATTTCCCAAATCGATATCAGCATAAGCGGCAAGTCCATTCAATTCTTCATTATCATCAGGTGTTATTTTTTTTGTTTGAATAATAGGATATTTACTATAAATTGTCAATAAACCATAAAATTCTGAATAGTAATTTTTGAATTCTTTATTTTTTAGACTTTTCTGTTGACCTTCATACGCTTCTTGAAGCAGCATAATATCTGCCTTATTCTTAATTAAAAGTTCTTTTGTTCCTTCTTCTTTAAAACCATGTACATTATATGTCAATACAGATAAATCAGCTTTTTTATCTTTAACTTTATTGAATTGTACAATTGGATATGAAAGATAAATTGGGTAAAATAATCCGGCTGAAAGAACTAAAATTAACAAAAAGTGTCGCCAGCTAAACAGTAACCAATACAGTAAAAACATTGCTCCAAATGCAAATAATATTGGAAAACCAATCGAAATAAAGTTAAAATATGGAATTTCTGTAGGCGTAAAAATTTTATTTAAATAGACACAATAAGCCACTAACAAAAAAACGATATTAATTGTTAGTACTAAACGATTGAAATAATTTAGTTTAAACTTACTGATTATACTCATTTTACCTACCTTCTCTAAACAGAAAGTCTTTTTCTTCTTTGGACAAACTCTCGTAACCTGAACGAGAAATCTTATCTAAAATTACATCAATTTTCTTTTGTTTTTCAACTTTTTGATGATTAAAATCGTAATCATCTTTCGGAACATTTGATCGCGAAGAAGTTGAAGAAATATTTTTATATGTTTTGAAAGTTGATTTCTCTTTTTTCTTAAATAACTGCTCTATTTTGAAAATAAAGTTACCTAAAAAATCATTTCCTCTCTCAAATTGTTTCATATAAAGATAACCAAAAATAGCACCTCCCAAATGCGAAATACTTCCGCCTGCATTTTGATTAGCAATAATATTATACACATCGAATGCGATAAATACATAACCAACATACAACAATGGAAATGAAGTTGGAATCAACAACAAACGAACGGGCATTTTCGGATTATAAGAAATCATTGCAAAAAACACCGCATAAACCGCTGCCGAAGCACCAACTAATAAATGTGAATAATTGAATAAATTCTGAAACAATAAAAAGAAAATTCCACCAGCGATTCCTCCAAAAATATAGAATGTAACTAAATTTCGGTTCTGAAATTGTTGCAAAAACATTTGCCCAACGAAATACAACAAAACCATATTCATTATCAAATGAAAAAGATTGCCATGTAACCAAGAATATGTTAGGATTTGCCAAGGTCTTACAATCAAATCATCGAAAGATGACAAAGCAAACAAACCAGTTGTTGTAATCGTAGAATTTACTACCGTTCGAAGAACAAAATCAACAATTAACAATGTAAAAAACACCACAACGTTAACGTAAATTAATTTTGTTGCGCTATTTCCTGATGAATATTTTAATTTTAAATCGTCTAAGATATTATTTGCCATTTCTTAATTCCATCTATATAAATTCTTTTTCCAATGTCTTGTTAACAAGAAACCAATCAATCCACCTCCTAAATGCGCAAAATGTGCCACATTTCCGATGTTTTGATATCCCATATAAAACTCAATTAATACCATAATTGGAATAAAATATTTTGCTTTAATCGGAACAGGGAAAAAGATTAACATTAATTTTTCATCTGGATATAATACTGCGAATGCTAACAATAAACCATATATAGCTCCAGAAGCACCAACCATTGGTGTTACATAATTTGTCAAAAGTTCTGATGCAGCTTGGTTAGTTTGAATAATTGAATTGGTATGATACCCACCTTGCATATTCAATTTTGCAGCTTCATAAATTTGACTAAAACCTATTCCTTTCGCCTGAACTGCTTCTTTTAGCTGCTCTATTTGAAAGTAATTAACTGCATTAAACAATATAAAACCGCCTAAACCAGCTAACAAATAAAGCGTCAAGAATTTCTTTGGCCCAAAGGTTTGCTCTACAACAGAGCCAAACATCCACAACGCAAACATATTAAACAATATATGTGTAAAATCTGCATGCATAAACATATGCGTCAAAATTTGCCAAAATTTGAAGTTGGGGGACTCAGGATAAAAAGCACCTAAAATCACTCTCAAATCGATTTGCCTAGTCTGCATAAAAACAAAAGTCGCTAGAAAGAACAAACCGTTTATAATAAGTAAATTCTTTGTAATCGGTGGTATAGATTGTCTCATTCGTTTATTGTAATGTTTTTTTGATATCAGCCGTATTCATCTGCACAAAAATTGGGCGTCCGTATGGCGTATAATTCGGATTTGGTAGTCTTAACAATTCTTCAACCAAAGTTTGCATTTGTTCAGATTTTAATGAAACTCCTTTTTTAACAGCCGCATTTTTTGCTAAAATTTTTGCAAACGTATTTTCTAATTCAATTGATTCTTGGTATTCTAATTCCTCGATAAAATCCATAAAAACAGACACTACATCCTCTTGTTGCACATCAACAGGAATCGCATTAATCTGTATTGCTTCTTCATCCAACGAAATATCAAAACCAAAACTCAACAATTGATGCTCTACATTGATTAATTTCTGACGATCATTTGGCGAAAGTTCCAACTCAATCGGGAAAAGCATTTGTTGTACCAAAGCACTTCCATTATTTGAATGTATAAATTTTTCGAATAATATTTTTTGATGCGCGCGATGTTGATCGATGATTAACAATTCGCCACGATATTCAACAACCAAATATTGATTCATCCATTGAATTACTTCAAAACTATCATGAAAATCTTCAGATTCAAATAATTGATGCGCATGATTATTTTCGATTTCTAACTCAACAGCATCTTTATAAAAATCCATATTCGCACGAATATCAGACGGTTTCGGCGCTCTTGTTTGTTGATGCTCGAAAGGGTTAAAACTAGAATCAACCGTAATTTCTGGCATTTTAATTTCTGTATCTTCCGTCGCAGATGGAATAAATGCCCAGTTTGGATCTTGTTCAAAATCCAACGAAGGAATTACATTAAATTGTCCCAAAGCGTGTTTTACAGCAGCTCTAAGAATAGTAAAAATCAATGCTTCATCCTCAAATTTAATTTCTGTTTTAGTTGGATGAATGTTAATATCAATTTTTGACGGATCAATTTCTAAATACAAAAAATAAGAAGGACTATACCCCGTTGGCAACAAACTCTCAAAAGCATCTACGATTGCATTATGCAAATATCCACTACGAATAAAGCGATTATTCACAAAGAAAAATTGTTCGCCACGCGATTTTTTTGCAGCATCTGGTTTCCCCACAAAACCTTTCACTTTTACAATTTCTGTATCTTCTTCAACGGATATAATTTGCGAACTTAATTTCTTCCCAAAAATTTGAGCAATTCGTTGCTTCAAATTCCCAGATTTCAGATGATAAACCTCTGCATCATTGTGATGTAAAAAGAAACTAATGTTTTCGTGCGCCATCGAAACACGTTGAAACTCATCTTGAATATGACGAAATTCAACCTGATTTGATTTTAAAAAATTACGACGAGCAGGCACATTATAGAAAAGATTTTTGACCGAAATAGACGTTCCGACTGGACAAACAACAGGATCTTGGTTGCGAACTTCTCCGCCTTCAATCACCAATTGCGAACCAACCTCATCATCTTCTCGACGCGTTTTCGTTTCTACTTGCGCAACTGCAGCAATCGATGCCAAAGCCTCTCCACGAAAACCTTTTGTATGAATATTATAAATATCCTCTGTCTTTCTGATTTTTGAAGTCGCGTGACGTTCAAAAGCCATTCGAACATCTGTCACACTCATTCCCGAACCATTGTCAATCACTTGAATCAAGCTTCTTCCAGCATCTTTTACAATCACCTGAATAGAAGTTGCACCAGAATCCACCGCATTTTCAATCAATTCTTTTATGACAGAAGCTGGTCGTTGTACAACTTCTCCTGCGGCAATTTGATTGGCTACATGATCTGGCAGTAATTGAATAATATCGTTCATCTTTTCGTATAAATTGATTTAATTTTGACTAATTTTTTAATCAAACTTTACAAATATACAAACAAATCTCTCTTTTGACCTTATTCTCTATAAGTGAAACTTATCAACAATTGTTGAAGTCTTGAGATTAAAATTCTGAATAATAAATTCATAATTTTCAGCAATAAAAAAGGTAGACAAATGCCTACCTATTTTTTATTATTATTGGATTAATTAATTCTCTTTCATAACAGCTTTCATTTCATCAAATTCTTTATCAATCTCTTGATTCGGTTTTTGAGTCAATAAAGAAACGACATAAATTGCGATAACCGAAGAAATAAATCCTGGAATCATTTCATACCAATCTTTGTAATCATGATTTGCATAAACCCATGATAAGACAACAATTCCACCTGTTAACATTCCCGCTAAAGCTCCTTGCCAAGAAGTTTTTTTCCAAAAAAGTGAAAAAACAATAACTGGTCCAAATGCCGATCCAAATCCTGCCCAAGCGTTTCCAACTAGATTTAGAATAGAATCTTTTGGCGTTAAGGATAATAAAACTGCAATAACTGCCACAATCAAAACCGATAAACGACTTGCTGTTAATAACTGTTTTGATGTTGCTTTTTTGTTCAAAAATGCTTTGTAAATATCTTCTGTTAACGAACTTGATGTCACTAATAATTGTGAAGAAATAGTACTCATTACTGCTGCTAAAATTGCTGATAATAAGAAACCTCCAACCAATGGATGAAACAAAACACGTGAAAAGTAAATGAAAATGGTCTCAGCTTCTGTTTTAGAGCCATCAAATTTCAACATTGTTGTTTGATCAAATTTCATCATATATGCGATTCCCACTAAACCCACTAAAAGTGCTCCACCAACTGTAAAAATCATCCAAGTAATCCCAATATTTCTTGCTTTCGCTAAATCTTTAGGACTTCCAATTGCCATAAAACGTACCAAAATATGCGGTTGTCCACAATATCCCAAGCCCCAAGCCATCAACGACAAAATACTAACCGTTGTAGTTCCTTTGAATAAATCTAAATACTTATCACCTTTATCATTAATCAATGAAAATGTTTCTCCTACTCCACCAATCTCTGTAATAGCCACAATCGGAACAATAACCAAAGCCAAAACCATAATCGTTCCTTGCACGAAATCTGTTAAACTAACTGCTAAAAACCCTCCTAAGAAAGTATACAATACAACTACAAAACTTGTCATCCAAAGTCCAGTCATATAATCTAATCCAAAAGCAGATTCAAATAATTTCCCTCCAGAAACCATTCCAGCAGAAGTGTATAATGTAAAAAATACTAAGATTAATATTGATGAAACTATTCTTAATAATCGAGATTTATCTTTGAAACGATTTTCGAAAAATACTGGTAATGTAATCGAATTTTGAGCGATTTCTGTATAGATTCGTAATCGCGGTGCGACAAAAATATAGTTCAAAAAACATCCTGTTGTCAATCCAATTGCAATCCAAGCACTCGACAAACCTGTAAAATACATTGCTCCTGGAACGCCCATTAACAACCAACCACTCATATCAGCAGCACCAGCAGAAAGCGCCGTTACAGCCGCTCCCATTTTCCTTCCTCCAATCAAAAAATCTTCGGAATTACTTGTTGATTTTCGGTAAGAATAAATCCCGATTCCAATCATCAGAGCCATATATGCGCCAATAGAAATGTATTCGTAAATGTTCATGTGTTTTAATTTTTATCGAAAATATAATTTTTCATCCACAAAAATTGTACGAACTTTAAATTTCTAAACAAGAATCATGAATTTTCAACAAAATAATCTAAAATCAGCGACAAGTCCGTATTTGAAACAACACCAAAACAATCCTGTTTGGTGGCAAAGTTGGAGTGACGAAGTTTTGAATCATGCAAAAAAAGTCAACAAACCTTTGCTTATTTCAATTGGATATTCTGCTTGTCACTGGTGTCATGTGATGGAACATCAGTCTTTTGAAGACGATGAAGTTGCAAAAGTGATGAATGAGAATTTTGTTTGTATTAAAATTGATCGTGAAGAACGTCCTGATTTAGACGCTTTGTATATGAATGTCTCACAATTAATTCATCAATCTGGCGGTTGGCCACTCAATGTTTTTGCTTTACCTGATGGTCGCCCTTTTTATGGCGGAACTTATTTCCCGAAAGTTCAATGGATTGAATTATTAGAAAATATCAACCATTTATATCATCACAATCAAGCTAAAACAATGGAATATGTCAACTCTATTGCGGATGGTTTGAATAAAATGGAAACAATCGAATTGAAATCTGAAAAAACATTTTCGACTTCTAAAATTGATGAAACATTTGAATTTTGGCAACAACAATTTGATGATGAATGGGGAGGTTTTAATCGTGCACCAAAGTTTATGTTACCAAATGCCTGGGAAACCATTTTGCGATATGGTACACAAACAAAAAATGAAAATTGTTTGATTCAAACAAAAATAACATTGGATAGAATGGCTTTTGGTGGAATTTACGACCAACTAAAAGGTGGTTTTTCGCGCTATTCAGTTGATCCATATTGGAAAGTTCCTCATTTCGAAAAAATGCTTTACGATAATGGGCAATTACTTTCGCTTTATTCAAATGCATATAAAGTTTTTGGAGAAGAAGAATATAAAACAGTTGTAGAAGAAACAATTAATTGGTTGAAAGATGAAATGCTTTCGCCTGAAAGTGTTTTTTATGCTGCTATTGATGCTGATTCTGAAGGTGAAGAAGGAAAATATTATGTTTGGAAATCGGATGAATTGAAAACAATTTTGAAAAATGATTTTGACTTATTTCAGCAATATTACAATGTTAATGAATTTGGAGAATGGGAACATGGTAATAATATTTTAATGCGATTGACAGATGACGAAGATTTTGCTACGAAGCAGAACATTAAAACAACAGAACTTCAAACCAAAATTTCTCAATGGAAAAAAATTCTTAATCCAATTCGTGAACAGCGCATAAAACCTCATCGCGACGAAAAAGTTTTAACTTCTTGGAATGCTTTAACCATAAAAAGTTTGTGTGATGCATTTATCACTTTTGAAAATGATGAATATCTTGATTTAGCAAAAAATGCAACCAATTTTATTTTAGAAAATCAATGGAATGGTGAAATTTTGTTCAGAAATTATAAAGACAACCAAACTACAATTCCCGGATTTTTGGATGATTATGCCTTAATGATTGAAGCGTTAATTAAGCTTTATGAAGTCACTTCGGAGATGCATTATTTAGAAACTGCCCAAACATTAACGGAAGAAACTTTTAATCAATTTTATAATCACAAGAATAAAATGTTTGCATACAAATCGCATTATGACACACCTTTGGTTAATGAAACATTTGAGATTTATGACAATGTTATTTCATCATCAAATTCGGTAATGGCAAATAATTTATTTAAATTAGGAAAAATTCTCAATCAAGAAAAATACATTGAACAAGCAAAACAAATGTTAACCAATATCGAAGAAAAAATTCACGATTATCCAACTGGTTTTGCAAATTGGATTCAATTATATCTAAATTTCGCTTATTCGTTCAAAGAAATTGTAATCGTTGGCGAAAATGCATTAAAATTCTCGAAACAAATTCAACAATGTTATGTCCCAAATGCAATTTTTGTTGCTTCAAAAACCGAGAATTTAGAAATCACTCAAAACCGATTCATCAAAAATAAAACTTCCATTCATATTTGCGAAAATTACACTTGTCAATTACCCGTTTATTCGGTTAAAGAAGCTTATAAAAATATTTAGAAATTTAAAAAACCATGGAAAAAACACGTTGCGCTTGGGTAAATAAAGACCAAGATTACATCGATTATCACGATAACGAATGGGGAAAACCTGTAAAAGATGATAAAATTTTATTCGAATTTTTGATTCTCGAATCTTTTCAAGCAGGATTAAGTTGGTTCACAATTCTGAAAAAGAGAGAAAATTTTAGAAAAGCTTTTGCTGATTTTAATGTAGAGAAAGTAGCCAAATTTGATGAAGCTAAAATTGATGAATTAGTCCAAAATGAAGGTATTATTCGTCATCGAGGAAAAATTTCGGCAGCAATTAATAATGCAAAATTGTTTATAGAAATTCAAAAAGAATTTGGCTCCTTTTCCGATTTTATATGGAAATATATTGATTACAAACCGATTATAAATAACTGGAATTCTATAAAAGAAGTTCCTGCAACAACCGAAATTTCAGATCAAATTGCAAAAGATTTAAAAAAACGTGGCTTCAAATTCTTTGGTTCAACCACTATTTATGCACATATGCAGGCGACTGGAATGGTAAATGACCATACAACAGATTGTTTTTGTAAATAACAGCTCAATAAAATCATCTGAAATGTGCATCTTTGCGCAAACTTAGAAAAATGAAAATCGAACTAAAACATTGGATCATCCTAGGCGTTTTAGCGCTAACTTGGGGAAGCTCGTTTATTCTCATCAAGCAAGGATTGGTCGCATACACGCCATATCAAGTTGGAGCATTACGACTAACAATTGCAGGAGGAGTTTTGGCAATTTGGGGAATTCCAAGTCTATTTAAGATTCCGAAAAACAAATTAAAATACGTTGCATTGGCTGGTTTCTGCGGAAATTTCATTCCAATGTTTTTATTTCCAATGGCGCAAACACACGTTTCTAGTTCAACGGCTGGAATTTTAGATTCTTTAGTTCCATTATTTATTTTACTATTTGGAGCCTTATTTTTCAATATCAAAGGAACTAAAAATCAAGTTTTGGGAGCTATAATCGGATTTATTGGAGCTGTTTTATTAATTGGTGGCGATGGTTTTTCTGGCGAAAATAGTCTTTTACATTGTTTATTAATTGTATTAGCAACCGCGCTTTATGGAATGAATAGTTTAATCTTAACACGCTATCTAAACGACGTTCCATCATTTCAATTATCCTCGGCTCTATTCACAATTTGGTTATTACCTTCAATTTTCATTTTAATTATTTCAGGATTTTTTGATGTATTCGAAGGAACAGAACAACAATTAAAAAGTTTAGGTTTTGTTGCTATTTTAGGACTTTTAGGAACTGCTTTAGCGATGATACTATTCTACCGATTGATACAATCTACAGGTTCGATGTTTGCCTCAATGGTTACTTATTTAATGCCCGTAGTTTCTGTTTTTTGGGGATTTTTGGTTGGAGAAAAAATAATGTGGATCCATTTATTTGGATTCGGAATGATTTTATCAGGCGTTTATTTAACACAGAAAAAAGAAAAAAAAGTTGAAGTAATTTAGATTAAACATTACTTCAACAATAACTAAAAATCTCGTAAACCATTTGGTTTACGAGATTTTTTATTTTATATATTTTTTCAAATCTTTTGCTAATTCTTTTGTAAAAGCATCCGCACCTTTATAATTCATGTGCGTTGTGTTGTAAAAGTATTTTTGATTAAAACTAATCGAATCAGTCGAATAATCTAATAACAGAAGATGATGCTTTTGTAATGTTGTTTGATAACGATTAATCACTTCTTCCCTATTCAACATATAATCTTGACCTTTATAAAATTCGGGTGCAATTGTAAAAATTAACTGAATATTTTCTTGTTCACATTTTGCAATTAATTCTTCTAACAAAGCATAATCTGAAAAGTCAAAATCAGAGTTTTTCTTTTTCATTTTCCCCCAATCAACATTCCATTTTCGGTTATATGATTTGAAACCATCATCACGAAAAAGTCCGTCTTTATGCAGTTTTTCTTTCTTCGCCCTTGCAATTTGATCTTTCCAATACGTTTGATCTCTGTAACGATAAAGCGGCACAATAAAATCAACCAACTTTGTATCTTTATATTCTTTTAACGCCTCATACAATTTAAAATTCCACAACATAAATGGCGCATATTGATTTGGTTGAAAAACTTCATCAATGTGTGAAAACGAAAAAGTATCTAAATTCCAAACAACTATTTTCGGTTTTGGATTATGATTCAAATACAAATTGAAACGATACAATTGCATTTTAAATTTACTTCCGTTTAATCCAAAATTATGCGTTGTCAGTTTTAAATCTTGTTCTAAAATATTCGGATTAATTTGAATAAACGCTCTCGAAGAACCAAAAATAGCCAATTCAACATTCGTTTTTCCTTCTCTTATTTGATTCCATTCTTGCACTTCTCCGCTAAACAAAGCCATCTTTTTGAGTTGATTCGAATAATAAACATCAACCAAAACCAATGCAATGAAAGCTGAAAATAGCGTTATGAAAAAGTATTTTAGAAATTTCATTTTCTCAACATTTCGATATGCGGAATATCGTCTTCTAAATATTCTTCCGAAACTTGCTCGAAGCCAAACGAAGAATAAAATTCTTTCAAATAAGATTGAGCAGAAATTCGGATTGAAGACGTTTTAAATTGATTTTCAATTATTTGAACCGAATTTTTCATCAATTGTTTCCCTAATCCATAACGACGAAACTTTTGATTCGAAATTACACGACCAATTGAAGCTTCGTTTTCGTATGAAGTTCCTTTCGGAACAATTCGAGAATACGCTGCAACCTCATCGCCAATCGTTGCCCAAAGATGTCCACAAACCAAATCTTTATCATCGCAATCTTGGTAAATACAATTTTGTTCAATCACAAAAACTTCGTTACGCAATTGCACTATTTTATATAGCTCTTTCGATGTTAAATCGTCAAAAGATTTATAATGCCAAATAACCTTTTCCATCTATTAATCTAATTTTGAATATTTTGCAATAATATTTTCGAACATTTTTTGAGGTAAAATATTTTTCAAGATTACCGAAAATTTCTGCATCGATTTTCCAATATAATAATGTGGTTTCAAATTCTTCTGAGCCAAAATATTTTCAATAATCGGAATCAAATCTTCTGTTGGCGTACCATCTTGCACTTCGTGATCGATATCAGCAACCATTGCATCATATCTTTTTTGATAAAATTTTGACACAAAAGTTTTCACACGACCTTCTGCAATATTGGTTTTGATATCTCCAAAATTCAACGTAGCAATTTCTACTCCTGTGTGACGATTTTCCAAACGAGCCGATTCAATCAAACGATCAATCATCGCCTTCGAAGCCGAATAATATCCTCTAAAAGGCAAACCATTGTTACTCGCAATCGACGAAACATTCAGGATATAACCGTTTTTTTGCGCGCGCATTGTAGGCAAAACTTCTTGCATTGTATAAATTGGACCATAGACGTTAACCTCCAATAATTTCTCGATATCAGCTTTCGAAGCATCTTCCACAGCGCCTAACATTCCAATTCCGGCATTGTTAATCAACACATCAATTTGGTTATTCGTTTCCGAAAAAATCTGCTGAAAACTACGTTTTACATTTTCTTTATCCGAAACATCTGTCGCAATATGTTTAAATTTTTCTAGACCTTTAGCTGTTCTTGATAAACCATAAACTTGATGTCCTTTATCGTGAAAATAATTTGCCAAAGTCAATCCTACACCCGAAGAAGAGCCTGTAATTACAATAATTTTTGATTGCATGATTCGATTAATTTAAACACAAAACTACATAATATAAGACAAATATTGGTAGGTAAATAATTTTTTGAATGGTTACTAGAAGATTCTCTAAATTTGTGCGTTAATTATCAAAAGATTTCAATTGAATCCAAAAACTAAAAAATATATTATAACAGGAGTTAAATTAACGATTAGTATTGCGTTAATCTATTATATCTTCTTTGTTAAACTACATATTTTTGATATTTTCAGTCATTACAAAAATGCGAATTGGGCGTATATTTTTATTGCTGTTATCCTTTATGTACTTTCGCAAGCATTGTCTGTTTTTCGTTTAGACTATTATTTTCGGGACATCAATCTTGATTTATCATATAAATCAAATGCACGTTTGTATTTTTTAGGAATGTTTTACAATACCTTTGTTCCAGGTGGAATTGGTGGCGATGCATACAAAGTTTATGTGTTGAATAAAAACTATAAAATCAGTCTAAAAGAAATTTCGCAGGCGGTTTTTCTTGACAAAATTATTGGACTTTGCGCAATGTTGTTAATCATCATTTTTCTAATATTTTTCTCAAATTTGACAGATTACCCTTGGATACAATATGGTTCTTTAATCTTTTCATTGGTTGGTTTTGTAGCTGTTCCATTTATTTTAGGAATGATTTTCCCTATTCATAAACGCACATTTTATAACTCGATGATTTATTCGATTGTATTGCAATTGATACAAGTTGGTATGTTGTATTTTGTATTAGAAGGATTGAATATTCATCCAGAGAATTTCAGTATTTATTTATTGATTTTTTTAGTTTCAGGAATTTTATCGATTATCTCTTTTAGTGGATTTGGGATTAGAGAAGCTGTATTTATGTACGCTGCTCATCGATTCAATTTTGATGAAACTTTAGCAACAAGTGCGGCATTTATTTTCTCTATCATCACCATTTCTATCTCATTTATCGGAATCATTTACCTGTTTAAAGGGGTTAAAATTGAAGAGAAAAAGAAAAAGACGAATATTTCTTTTTAAAATCTGAAAAATTATTTCTTTGAAATGAAAAGAGTTAAGTCCTAACATTAAATTTTATTTAATTTTTTTCATTTTAACTATTTGGATTATTCAAAAACAGCCCTATATTTGCAATCCAATTACGAAGGTCTCTTAGCTCAGTTGGTTCAGAGCACCTGCCTTACAAGCAGGGGGTCACTGGTTCGAATCCAGTAGGGACCACATAAAGACATTAGAAAGTCTTTTAAATAAAATTCTAAATAGGTCTCTTAGCTCAGTTGGT
>NZ_DLJI01000008.1:0-14960 GCF_002484185.1 Empedobacter sp. UBA7620
GAGCGGGAAACGAGACTCGAACTCGCAACATTCAGCTTGGAAGGCTGACGCTCTACCAATTGAGCTATTCCCGCGTTGTGAGTGCAAATATAAGGTCATTAATATTACTTTTGCAAGTGTTTTTCGAATAAATTTTACAACTTTTTTCTAATAAATTAATTTTGAAATATTTGACTTGTTGATTTTTTTTGAGAAATTAGGGAAAAATATAATTTGAATGACATTTGATGAGTTATTAATACTAATTGAAAGAAATAATTTCAAGTCGAAAGTAGATTTTACGATTGCAATTAAACTTTTTGATGCAGAAAATGATTGGCCCGAAGAATCGATTACAATAAATGAATTTATAAATAAACTTGAAATGGAAATTGGAGACGATATTTTTTATCAAAATTTAGTTTCTAAATTAGATTCATATAATTCTATAAATGACGCTTGGAAAATAGAAAGCTTGATGTCAGTAAAAAATATTTTAGAGTTTGATGTAACACGAAATCTCAAATCAATTATTAATGAATTTGTTGAAAATAATAAAATAGAGTTATGAAAATTCCTACAATTCATGGTATTATAGAACGCAGAATGTTAATCAATTTTTGTGTAGAACCACACTATATTGAGAAGATTTTGCCCCGACCTTTTCGTCTAAAATTGTACAAAGGAAAAGCAATTGCAGGAATTTGTTTGATCCGATTGAAAGATATAAAACCAAAAGGTTTGCCTGATTTTGTAGGAGTGAATTCTGAAAATGCAGCGCATCGAATTGCGGTTGAATGGGATGAAAATGGCGTGACAAAAGAAGGTGTATATATTCCGAGGCGAGATACTTCGCTAAAATTGAATGCACTTGTTGGTGGTCGAGTTTTTCCTGGCAAACATTATTTTGCGAAGTTTAATGTTATAGAAGAAAACGATAATTATCATTTAGATTTCACGAGTTCTGACGATACACGAATTGAAATTGATGCTAAAAAAGCTTTTGAATTTAATTCTAATTCGATTTTCGAAACGTTGGATGAGGTGTCAAAATTCTTCGAGTATGGTTCTGTCGGTTATTCTCCAAATGGAAATAATTTTGAAGGTTTAAAACTCGAAACCTATAATTGGGAAGTAGAACCTTTGGAAGTTTCACATGTAAAATCAAGCTTTTTTGAAGATGAAACGATTTTCCCAAAAGGTTCTGTTCAGTTTGATAATGCAATTCTTATGACAAATATCGAGCATGAATGGAAGTCGTTAGAAAAGATAAAATGTTTGTAATCTATTCTTTTCTCAAAATAAAATCTTCTTCATTCGTTTTTCCTAAATTAAACTGAAATATTTCGCCATAATTTACAGGAATTTTGAATGCATTTTTGATTGGAATTTGCAACAAATAACACCACATCAAACGAATGATTCCACCATGCGCAACAATTAATACTTTTTCGTATTGAGCATTTCGTAATTCGTCCATAAAATCAAAAAAACGGGCAGACATTTCTTGCATCGATTCGCCATTTGGCGTTTTAGTTTTGACAAAATCGTCGTACCAAGGTTCTATCTCTTCCGAAGGAATTTCGTTCCATGATTTCATTTCCCAATCTCCAAAATTGAATTCTTTTAATCGATCATCAAAAATAATTTCATTCGAGAAAGTTTCTGCCAATCGTTGACAACGACTTAACGGACTTGAAAAAATTACCTCAAAATCGTTTTCAAGTTTAGTATGAATTTGTACCACTTCTTGATGAAAAGAGTCAGTTAATTCCACATCAGTTTGCCCGTAACAAACTGATGAAGGAACATTAACTTTTGTATGTCGAATTACAGAAACTTGCATAGAATTAAAATACCAAGATAAAACAAAACTTCGGTAACTTGTTGCACAGTTCCCAAGCAATCGCCCGTATATCCGCCAATATATTTTTTGAAATACCAGCCTAAATAAACTTTTCCTGTGTAACAAAGTGGTAAAATCAACAAGAATTTCCATTCGCCAAAAACAATAAAAGGCACAAGACAGAAAAGAAAACTAATGACAAGATTTTTTATCGGAAGTGCTTTATTTGCCATCGGTTTCGATTTACTTTTGTCAATATCTGTTACATATTCGTGGGTGTAAATCATCATTCCAGAAAAAAAGCGACTAACCGAATGTGCTGCGATCAAGCTGAAAATCATCAACCAAAAGTTATTTTCGGCAATGTGTTGAAGTGATGTGAATTTTAATAATAATAATAAGATAACGCCTATTACACCATAAGCTCCAATTCGGCTATCTTTCATAATCATCAAGATTTTTTCTTTACCATAACCACCTCCGAAACTATCACAAACATCTGTAAAACCGTCTTCATGAAAGGCGCCAGTCAGTAAAACGCTTGCAATCATTGTGATAATAATGGCGATATCAACTGGTAAAATAAACTGACAAATCGTATAAATTAATGCATTAAAAATACCAACCAATAAACCAATTGCCGCATAATATTTCTGTGATTGATTCATAATTTCGTTGCTGTATGGAATTTTGAACGGAATTGGAATTCGTGTAAAAAACATCAACGCTGTTAAAAAATAAGTGATTTCTTTTTTTAGCATTCTACTTGAGTTTCTTTGTTACTCACGCCTGCTGATTCGAAACTCGCCATATCATTGTAGAAATTCACTGCACTTTTGATAATTGGATAAGCCAATGCGCAACCTGTTCCTTCGCCAACACGTAAATTGATTTTCAGAATTGGTTCTTCGTTGAAATAATTCAACAAATATTGATGCCCAGATTCATCACTTTGATGACAAAAAATAGCATTATTTAGAATTTCTGGTTTCAATTTAGACGCAACCAAAAACGCAGCCGAAGCAATATAGCCATCAATCATCAACAACATATTATGTTCGTAAGCAGATAACATTGCAGCTGTCATTTGAGCAACTTCAAAACCTCCAAAAGTGGCTAAAATTTGTTTTGGATCATTAATTTTCTCATGTGTATTCTTCGCTTCATTTAGAATATTGATTTTATTCTGTAATTGCTCATCATTCAAACCTGTTCCGCGTCCTACACATTGTGCGAGAGGTAAATCGGTTAAATAATGTACAAGCATCGATGCAGAAGAAGTGTTCCCAATTCCCATTTCGCCAAAACCAATAATATTTGTTCCGTTTTGAGCGATTTCGTCCACAATTGTCTTCGAGTAATCAAAACATTGTTCCAATTGATCTAAGGTCATGGCAGGTTCGTACAAGAAATTTTTGGTTGATTTGGTCACTTTACAATTTTTCAAAACCGAATAATCTTCGAAATCATAATTCACACCAGCGTCAACAATGGTTAAATCAATCTTATTTTGATTGCAAAAAACATTAATCGCCGCTCCATTATTTAGAAAATTAAAAACCATTTGAGGCGTAACTTCCGCAGGATACGCACTAACACCAGATTGTGCAATTCCGTGATCGCTTGCGAAAACAATTAGATGAGGTTGTATTAATTCTAACTGTTTTTTTTGTTGAACCAAACTAATTTTAAGTGCGATTTTTTCTAATAAACCTAAAGCTCCAAGCGGTTTTGTTTTAAGATCAATAATGTGTTGAATTTCTTCTTTTTGCATTTTATACTAAACTAAATTTTAATAAAAAAATGCTTTCGAAATCAAGTGCAATCAATTCAACAAATAATAAAATACATGTAGTTTTGATTGAGCTTCAATCGCGAAAGCATCATCTAAAAAGTGGTCTGGCTTATAGTTTTTCTCTACTTACAGTTGCGCGACAGCTCGAGATTTGCACTCGATTCCCTTTTGTGTTAGCAAGGTAAGAAAATAATCATAAAAGCAAAAAAACTATTTTTTAATAGCAATTATTCCTTGTATTGTCGGAGTAGTTACAATTTCACCTGTAATTTTTCCTTTTAACTCAAAATCACTTGTGTTAAATTTCAGTTTTTTAGGTAAATTTTGTTTCGTATAACTTTTTGTAATGTCCGATATATTTTCGTTTGAAGCTAATCGAATATCAATTGGTAAACCTTTTTGGATATCGCATTTTATAGTGTATTCTTCACCAACTTTTAAAGTTTGTTCTATCAATTCACCATTAATCAATAATCGGAAAGTAGAAAACTCTTGAATTCTAGAATTAGAACTTTTTGCAACAATTATTTTAAATTCAATCGATTCATTTTCTATAGAATTATTGATTGGGAATGGATTATCATGACAAGCTATATTATGTTTTTGAGCTTTTGATGAAGTACTCATTAATCCTAAAGCAGAAAAAATCATAACATTAGAAATCGTTTTCTTGAAAAGATTTTGACCTAATTGGCTTGGATGAAAAATACCACAATGAACATTTTTTTTCTGAAATTCATTCGAAATTTCGTCATTTGTCAAGTTAGAAAAGTCAGTAATTTTATGTTGACATTTTGCGCAAAAATTATCATCTCGTAATTTTTCTTTGCATGGGGTTGAGATTGTGATTTTCATATTTTTTAAAGTTTAGATTTATAATAGAGATGATTTTATGAATAAAAAGGTTGGTTTGATTTTTAGAAATAATTGATTTCGAATATTTGGATTTATGTAATATCTTTAACCACCTCTACTTTCCTTTAAAATAGCTATTATTTAAATGGAAAATTATCCCATCCCAACGAACGAAAAGCAAAGATTGCAAGCGGTTTACGATTATAATTTACAAGCGCATGATAAAGACGAAGAATTAGAAGTTTTTGCAAATGCTGCGAGTTTGATTTGTAATGCGCCAATTGCGTTAGTTTCTGTTTTTGATGAAAACTATCAAGTGATTAAAGCAAATTGTGGAATCGAGGTAGATATTGTTCCGCGTCAACAAACGATATGTCAATTTTCTTTGGTAGAAAATGAAATTTTGGTGATTGATGATGTGACGAAATTTGAACCTGCAAAAAATATTGCTGGTGTAAAAGCTGCAAATATTCAGTTCTATGCTGGTGTTCCGTTGATTGATGATAATGGAAATGCGTTGGGAACATTGTGTGTAAACGACCATTATCCAAGAACGTTAGACGATAAACAACGTAATTTATTGATTCAACTTGGGAAAAATATTACCAAATTATTGGTTAGTAAAAAGCGAAAAAAAGACGCTTCTTACTTTCAAAATATCTATAAAATATCTAATAATCTTATTGGAGTTGCCGATATTAATGGTGTTCTAAAATCTATAAATCCTTCTTTTAAAGAGGTTTTAGGAATAAAAGATGAAAAGACAATTATTGCAGAAAACTTTTTAGATTTTGTTTCGGAAAAAGATAAGAAGAAAGTTAATACGTATTTATCAAATCTTAAAAATAATACAGATTCAATCAATTTTAAATGTTTGATGTGTTCTCCGGAATCTCAAGAAGGGAAGTTAGTGGAATGGTATACAAAATCTAACTTGAAAATTGATAACGAAATCTTTTTCTTTGGTCGAGATATTACGCTTGAAAATTCGAAAAAAGTAGAATTAGAAAATAGCGAACGTAAGTTTAGAAATTTCTTCAATTCTTCGCTTGGTTTAATGACAATTCATGATTTGGATGGAAATATTTTGTCTATAAATAAGACAGGATTAGAATCTATGGGCTATTCAGAAAATGAGGCAAAAGATTTGAATCTGAAAAAAATAATTCCAAAATCTAATCAAAAAGAATATCAAACCTATATAGAGACGATTTTGAATAAAAAGCAAGATTCTGGTTTGATGAGCTTGATTAAGAAAGATGGCTCGTTAACATATTGGTTATACAGTAATATTTTGGACAAAGATAACGAAGGAAATCCTGTTGTAATGAGTACTGCTGTGGATATGACACAAAGGACTTTGTTGGAAAGAGATCTTAATCGTGTTCGTCAGTTGCTAGATCATACGTACGAAGTTGCGAATGTAGGAGGTTGGAAATATGATTTAGTGAAGCGAAAATTAATTTGGGCTGATATAACGAAAAAAATCCATGAAGTTGAACCAGATTATGAACCAAATGTAGAAACTGCACTCAATTTTTATGAAGCAAAAAGTAGTTATCCAAAAATAAAGAAAGCCTTTAGAGATGCGGTAGAAAAAGGAATCGAATATGATATGGAGTTGCAGATTGTTACCCAAAAAGGAAAAACAATTTGGGTAAGATGTAAAGGGATTCCAGAATTCGTAAACGGAGAATGTGTTAGTGTTTTTGGAATTTTTCAGGATATTAATGAGAGAAAACGTTATACGTTAGAGTTGACAAGACAAAAAGCTATTTTTGAAACGTTTATTAATCATGTACCAGCTTCTGTTGCAATGTTTGATAGTGAAATGAATTATCTAACATTAAGTAATCAATGGTGTGATGAATTTGCAATGAAAAAGAAAAATGTTATTGGAAAATCTCATTATGAAATGTACAATGTTCCAGCAGAAAGAAAAGCGATTTATGAGGCTTGTTTGCAAGGCGAAAATTATTCGAATGAAGATACTATTTATCGCACACCAAAATATGATACGGATCAACACTATTCGTGGGCAATTCATCCTTGGTATATCAATAAAAAACAGATTGGCGGTTTGATCATGTTTTCGCAAAATATAACAGAATCTGTCAAGAAAAATAAAGAACTTAAAAAAGCCAAAAAGAATGCTGATATTGCTAGTAAAGCAAAGTCAGAGTTTTTAGCCAATATGAGTCACGAGATTCGAACGCCGTTAAATGGTGTGATTGGTTTCTCTGATTTATTGTTGAAAACGCCGCTTAATCCAACTCAAAAACAATATTTGAATTTTATTAATGATTCTGCAAATTCATTATTGTCAATAATAAATGACATTTTAGATTTCTCTAAAATTGAATCAGGTCGAATGGATGTTTCGATAGAAAAAAATAATCTGTTCGAGTTAGGAAATCAAGTAATCAATGTGATTCTTTATCAAGCCGAAAACAAAAAAATTGAATTGTTGTTGAATATAGATAATAATTTACCTCAATTTATTTGGATTGACGAAGCTCGATTGAAACAAGTGTTAATTAATCTACTTGGAAACGCTGTGAAATTTACGGATAGTGGAGAAATAGAACTAAAAATTAGTCCAGTTGAACCAATTGTGAAAGGAGAAAAAGCAAAACTGAGATTCTCTGTTCGTGATACAGGAATTGGGATAAAACCAGAAAAACAAGCCAAGATTTTTGATGCATTTACACAAGAAGATAGTACTGTTAGCAAACGTTTCGGAGGAACAGGTTTAGGTTTAACAATTTCGAATAAATTATTAAATTATTTCGGAAGTCATCTAGAATTGCAAAGCGAAATAGATAAAGGTTCTACATTTTTCTTTGATTTAGAAGTTGATTACGAATATAATATTGAGCAACAATTTGATCATTTGGACGAAATAAATCATGTGTTGATTGTAGATGATAATCAAAGTAATCAAATGATTTTGCAACATATGTTGAAGTTCAAAAATATAACATCTGATATTGCGAATAATGGAATGGAAGCGCTTCAGAAAGTTTTGAATGGTGATATTTACGATGTTATTTTGATGGATTATCACATGCCAGTTTTGAATGGTTTAGAAACAATTCAGAAAATAAAAGAGTATTTTATAACAAAGAACACAAAAACTCCTTTAGTATTATTGCATAGTTCTTCTGAGGATGAATATCTAATTCAGAAAGCAAAAGAATTGGGAATAACTTCGCGTTTATTAAAACCAATTAAGTCTGAAGAATTGTTTGATACGCTGCGTAAAACGATTATTGATTCGAAAGAAATTCAAACCATAGAAATTGAAAATCAAGAAGAAATTTCGCAAGATTTTTCGAAACAATTTCACATTTTAATTGCTGATGATAATTTAGTTAATATGGCTTTAAATCAGCAGATTATAAAAAATATTGCGCCAAATTCTATTTTATATACAGCTGCAAATGGTGTGGAAGCAGTGTCGATTTGTCAAGAAAATAAAGTCGATTTAATCTTGATGGATATTCAAATGCCAGAAATGAATGGTATTGAAGCAACTAAGGTTATTCGTTTATTAAACAATTTTCAAGAAACTCCGATTATAGCAGTGACAGCGGGAAATGTAAAAGGCGAAAAAGAAAAATGTCTTGATGCAGGATTGAATGACTTCTTAGCAAAACCAATTCGAGAAAAAGATATTTTTGATGTCCTAGAAAAATGGTTAGACTTTTCTCAATATGAAAAGATTGAAACCAATGATTTTGGAAATCACCTTGATCTTTCGATGATAAATAATTATACGAAAGAAGACGAATCGTTTAGAAAAACATTTATAGAAATAATTATTAATGAGTTAGAAAAATCTATCCTAGAATTTGAAACTTATTCCAACAAACAAAATTTAGAAGGATTAAATCAATTAGGTCATAAAGTAAAAGGAACAGCAAAAACTGCTGGACTAACAATTTTGGCTGATTTAACCGAACAAATAGAAAAATCAACTTCAATCAATTACCTACAAGAAAACCAGCTGATTATTAAAGTAAAAACCGAAATAGAATTAGTTATTAACTATTTAAAAAATATTTAAAAACCAATATTATGCAGATTTTAATTGCCGAAGACGATGAATTGATTTTAAAAACAATTGAGCACAAACTGAAAAAAGAAGGTTACAAAGTTGTTTTAACACGAAATGGAAAAGAAGCAATCAGTAAGATTGAGACTGAAGATATTGATTTGATTATTACCGATATTATGATGCCTTTTGCGTCTGGTTTGGAGATTATTAGTGCTGTTAGAAAAAGTAAGAATTCCGAAACACCAATGATTATTTTGTCTTCTTTAGGGCAAGAAGATGTGGTAGTGGAAGCATTTAATTTGGGGGCAAATGATTTTATGGTGAAACCATTTAGTCCTATTGAATTGTCTGTTCGCGTGAAGAAATTACTAAAATAAAAGCATGATTATCCTACAAATTATAACCTATACCGAGTTAATCGTAGGAATCTACGTTCTACTTATTTTACTTTTTTTGACAATTATTTATACGTTATTGACAAGTATAATTGAATATAAAATCATTACAAAGAAAAATAAGTGGAATGCTATTATTGATCAAGAAATTTATGAAACAATTTTGGATGATCAATCCAATTCGAATACTGATTTTACGGATTATTTGAAATCAAGTTCATTCAAACATTATTTTATCAAAAAATTACTAAAAGCGGAACAAAATTTTTCTGGAAATTCAAAAGAAAGTATTCAAAATTTATTTGACCATTATCAATTAAAAAAAATATCCTTACAGAAATTAAATAGTCAAAAAAATCATGAAATTGCAGAAGCAATACAGGAAGTTACGGCGATGAATCATGTTGAAACTTTACCGAAAATCAAAAGTATGTTACAACATAAAAATGATTTAGTTCGATCTGAAGCGCAATATGGTTTAGCAAAATTTTCGGGTTTCGAAGGATTATTTTTTTTAGACAATTTACAGGAGCAATTGACGGATTGGCAGCAATTGAAGTTGTTGGATGCAATTACAATTTTACCGAATAATGATGAGGTTGATATCATAATTTCGAGTTGGTTAAAATCACCTAATCAAAGTGTAAAAATTCTTGCTATGAAATTAATTCGCAAGTTTCAATTGTTGCAAATGCACGATTTGGTCGCAGATAATTTGCATGTTTCTGATGAAAAAGTTGTGGAAGAAACGATTAAAACATTAGTCAGAATCGAAGATGATTCAACTTCAAAGCTATTGATTGAACAATATCAAACGTGTAACGAAAAGTTTCAAATTCAAATTTTAAAAGCCTTAGATAAAATTTCTAATCCAGAAAACAACACATTTTTAGAAACTCAAGCAAAGGAAAATCCTTCATTTTCTATCAAAAAAGCAAGTGTAAAAGCGTTAAATAATTGTTGTTCAAAAACCGATTTACAAAAACTTGCACATCAATCAAACTCTCCTGAATTAAAACAAATTATTAATCAAATTATCCAAGAAAACTAATCATGAATTGGCTAGAAACGGCTTTCGATTTTTTTATTTACGGCTTCCTTTTTTACTCAGTCCTATTAATTTTAGTGTATGGATGGATAGGTTTTTACGCAAAAGGAGCGATAAAATCTTATATCCGAAAAAACAGTTTTACAGATTATTCGCTTATTGCAACATCGCCCAATGCGCCAACTTTTAGCCTTATTGCGCCCGCTTATAATGAAGGTGCAACGATTGTGGAGAACGTGCGTTCTTTGTTGTCGTTGTATTACAATCAACTCGAAATTATTATTGTAAATGATGGTTCCAAAGATGATTCGTTGCAACGATTAATAGAAGCGTATGATTTGATTAAAATTGATTATTTCGTTGAAGGAAATATAGAAACGAAACCAATTAATGCGATTTATAAAAGTATAAATCCTGTTTTCAAGAAATTAATTATTGTTGACAAAGTAAATGGAGGAAAATCGGATGCGCTAAATGTCGGAATTAATATTGCAACAAACGATTATATTGTTTGTATTGATGTCGATTGTATTTTAGAACAAGATGCGATTCTGAAGCTAGCAAAACCGTTTATGGATGAAGCAAAAGCAAAAGTAATTGCATGTGGAGGAGTTATTCGTTTGGCGAATAATTGTACCATTGTTGACGGAAAAATTGTCGATGTTAATTTGCCAAAAACTCGTTTAGGAAGAGCGCAAGCGTTAGAATACATTCGAGCATTTCTTTTGGGAAGAATGGCGTGGTCGCGCGCCAATGGTTTGATGCTGATTTCGGGTGCTTTTGGTGCTTTTGATCGTGAAATTGTACTCCAGTGTGGCGGTTACGATCACAATACAGTTGGCGAAGATATGGAGCTTGTTGTGCGAATGAGACGTTATATGCACGAACAAAAATTGGCCTATAAAGTGGTGAATATTCCCGATCCGCTTTGTTGGACCGAAGTGCCAGAAAGTAAAGAAATTTTGACCAAACAACGCAATCGTTGGATGCGTGGAACGATAGAAACATTGTGGAAACATCGTATTTTATTTTTCAATCCTAAATATGGAAAACTTGGAATGATGAGTTATCCGTATTGGTTTTTCTTCGAATTTTTAGGACCGATTATCGAATACATTGGTTGGATCATTTTCGTAGTTTTATTCTTTTTAGGATTTATTAATTGGCATATTTTCTTTCCTTTAATGGCTTTTGTGTTGCTTTATGGAATATTATATTCGATTTATGCCATTCTGATTGATTTGATGACGTATAATGTTTATCACAAAAAAGGCGATATTCCGAAATTATTTTTTACGGCGTTTATAGAGCCGTTTACATTTCATCCGTTTGTTGTGATGGCAGGCGTGAAAGGGGTGAAGGATTTCTTTCTGAAAAATAATTCGTGGGGAGAAATGACGCGACAAGGTTTTGGTGGAAATCAATCGAAAGAATTATCTATTTGGCAAAAACTGAAACTTGGATTCATTAATTTAATTCAGCAAACTACGTTCATTTCATTGGTTTATTTGTTACTTTTTGGATTGTCAACAATTCTTGAATTTTATCTTTATCAAGAAAATCTTACAACAACTTCTAATCAAACTTTATTTTTTGACTTATTCGTACATAATATCGTTTTTGCTTTAGATAGTATTTTTGTTGTAAGTTTTATATATTTTTTACTGCAATTTTATTCGATAAGTTGGGCAAAAAAATGGATCGTTTTTGCGTATTCTTTTTTAATTATTTCAAATGTTTTATTGATTAAATATTTTCAAACAACGCTCAATTTATTAGGTTCAGATTTGTTTTCTTATACGTTCGAAGAATTGAAATTAATTATTGGTGCATCAGGCGTTGTAAATATTACAAACATTCTTTTGTCAATCGTTGCAATTGCTATTTTAACAACGATTTTTATTTACAGTTATAGATTAAAAATCAATCAAAAATTTCTTCAATTTCCATTAATAGTTTTGAGTTTTTTATCGTTTATTATTCCAATTAATTTGTATTTGAAAAGTACTCAAAATGATGAGTTTTCATCTAATCTAATTTTGAGTAAGTCGTCTTATTTTTTCTCAAATTCGTTTGAACAATATGCAGAAGATAAACTTTCGGAAATTGATTTTTTAAACTCAAATTCGAGTTCAAATAAAGAAGATAATCGACATTATTTTGATAAAACTAATTATCCATTTTTGTATCAAGATGAGAATAAAAATTTCTTCGCGGATCAATTTAATCTAACAACAGAAAAACCGAATGTTGTTTTTATTGTGATTGAAGGTTTGGGACGAGCTTTTAGTAACGAAGTTGCATATTTAGGTTCTTTTACACCATATATCGATCAGCTTTCGAAAAAGAGTTTGTATTGGGAAAATGGATTAAGCACGACGGGAAGAACATATGGAGTTTTACCTGGATTGACGGGGTCTTTGCCATTTGCTGAAAATGGTTTTATGGAACAAAAAAACTTACCTCAACATTTCAATTTGTATAATTTGTTAAAAAGTAATGGTTATAAAACTGGTTATTTTTACGGTGGTGATGCTGATTTTGATTTTATGTCAAAATATTTGAATTATTCGGGTGTTGAAACAATTATTGATGAAAATGATTACGAAAATAATTATGCTAAAATTCCATCAAATAATGGATTTTCTTGGGGATTTGACGATCATTCAGTGTTCAAAAAATATTTAGTAACGCAGAAAGAAAATAATCAACCATATTTTAATGTTTTGATGACGTTAGCGACGCATAGTCCTTTCTTAATAAACAATGTTGAGAAATATAATAAGCAGTTTGAAACGTTGATTAAATCACGAAATTATGATGCGTCGACTTTGACGACAGTAAAAAAGTATAAACAACAATTGGTTACTTTTTTGAGTGTTGATGAAGCAGTAAAAAACTTTTTTGAAGCATATCAAAAACGTTCAGATTTTAATCAAACTATTTTTGTGATTACTGGAGATCATCGAATGCCTGAAGTTCCGATGGAAACAAAGATCGATCGTTTTCATGTTCCGATTATTGTCTATTCTCCTTTGTTAAAGACACCGAAAAAGATGTCAAACATTGTAACGCATTTTGATGTTGCACCGACTTTTGTGACATATTTTAGAGATTCGTATCAAATGAAATTACCGAATTATGTGACTTGGATGGGACAGAATTTAGAAAACGGTAAAGCAAATTATAGAAAACAAGGCGTTCCATTAATGCAAAATAAAAATATTTTGGATGATTATGTTTTCCAGAATTATCATTTATCGGGAGGGAAATTATATCGAATCGAAAAGAATTTAACAGAAGATGTTGAACAAAATTCGAAAATGGAAACAGAGTTGAAAAATCGATTGAAAAGCTTTAAAACAAAAAACCATTCTTTGAAAAATACTCAAAAAATGGTTCCTGATTCTATATTTAATCATTATATCAATTAGAATTTTCGGCTGTACGAGACACTTATATCAAATTGATTTCCTTTTTGATTTGGACGATATTCTTGATTGTAATAATTTGCACCAATTGAAATTAAATTTAAATCATTGATTGAAAAATTATAATCTGCTCCAATTTTGAAGGACTTCAATTTGTAAGTTGTATCCTCTAAAAGATTGTTGTTAAAATCTTCAGGCGAAATACCTGTACCAATCGCTAAGCTTAAATAATTGTTTGCATCGCCCGTATAATAACGCATTGTGAATGTATACGAATGTGAAATATTGTTGTTACTTGGTGTCACAAATGCACGTAAATTGAACCAATAATTTTTATAATATTTTCCAATTGATCCTGTAAACATCCAAACATCATCCGAAAAATGAAGTTGACGATAACCTAACTCGGCTTCAAAACTTTTAGGTAAATTAGCGTAAAGAGAGGCTCCTGTGCGATATTTAGGGAAAATTCCATCACTATCGGAATATCCACCACCAACGTACATGTAAAATGTATTAGAAAGTCTTGGATAAGCTTCTACTTCATATTGAACACCGTTATCTTTAAATTTGTTTGCGTAATTTACTTTAAAGACCAATGAACCTATCGAAGTTTGTCTTTTATAACTAACCGAAACTTGATGCCAATCATCTGCAAATTGCTTGTCAAAATGTGAGTAATTATAATTTACACTAATTGCATTTTTAGTATTATTGATTTCGATTCGATTTGCTAATTCACGTGCTTCAGTATTTTTAGGATTGATCGCTAATAATTCTTTGATTGTTTTTGAAGCTTCTTCATAAGCATTATTCGAATTAAGAACTTTAGCTTTCAATAACAATAATTCTTCATTTTTAGGATATTTAATTAATCCACGATCAATAATAGAAACGGCTTCTGTATAATTATCATTCCAATATTCAAGTGATGTGTAAGCTAAATAGAAATCGGTAGAGGGATCCTTGTTTTTTTCAACATTCTGAAAAACTTTTCTCGCTTCTTCGGTTTCATCATTCCACGTATATATTCGTCCCAAAAAAACAGCGATATCTGTATATTCTGGCGATTGATCTAAAGCTTGTAATGCAAGTTTCTTGGCAGTTGTATAATCTTTTTCTTCGAAAGCTTTGTGACGCGCTTCTTGAAATAAATCATCCGAACTTTTCGATTCTTGGCTATACGAAAATAAAGGTAAAAAGGTAAGAGTAAAGAGTGTTTTTCTTAGAAATGATTTTTGAATCATGTGATAAAAACGTACTTTATTATGAGGATAAAGATATAATTATTTGGAGCATAAAAAAAGCTCAAGAAAATAAATTCTTGAGCTTTGTTGTACCTCAGGCGGGACTTGAACCCGCACGTCCTAATGGACACAGGATTTTAAGTCCTGCGTGTCTACCAATTCCACCACCAAGGCATCCACTTCTAGGAAAGAAGTTGAGCGGGAAACGAGACTCGAACTCGCAACATTCAGCTTGGAAGGCTGACGCTCTACCAATTGAGCTATTCCCGCGTGCAAATTGTAAAAATCAAATTAAAAAGTACCT
>NZ_DLJI01000013.1:0-306 GCF_002484185.1 Empedobacter sp. UBA7620
ATTAGGTAATAAAACAAAATACCCATTTGTCACATAATTTAATGCATTAAAACCTTTAACCCCATACAAAGAGGGTGGTTCAAAATTAAATACTTCATTAGCTGTTTGCTCATAAATATTAATCACCATTGGATATTGTTTTGTTGCATCATATCCTACTGGATATAGCAAAGTTGCTTTTAAATGAATCCCATTCGCATAGGTATAATCTATAATTTCTGATCTTCCTAAATCATAGTCTTCTAATAAAGAGTTGCTTTGGTAAATCAACTCCGTTTTTTTCGCTTTAAAATCATACCTATTGAT
>NZ_DLJI01000013.1:408-25353 GCF_002484185.1 Empedobacter sp. UBA7620
TACCTATTGATTGTTGGTGAATGATTATAAGTCGTCGTTTGATAAATCAATTGACGAGAAGCAGGAAACAATTGTGGTTTATTAAAATTCAACTCTCCACTAACCAATTTCTTAAACGTTTTGTTTTGCAACATTACAAATCCCTTTTTCAGCTCATCTGTAGTGGTCTCAATAAGTAATGGGCGATCTTCAGCAAAAGTAAATGTATCACGAAAAGTATAGGCCGTAATTTTTTTTTCGACAAGCTGATTATTTGCTTTACTCAACCGATAATGTATCCCTTTGGATTGACCTTTTGTAAGGTTAAGAGAAGTTTTAGCTCCTACCAACCATATATCATATTGATTTTGCAACAACATCTCTGTTTCATCATCCGACCAAATAGGAATGGCTATTGGAGCTTCGTTATGAATAGAATAGTCATATTGATCATAAAAATCGCCTTCCAAAGACTCTGTTAAACAACGGGTAGTTTCGTGTACAACATCATACAGGTACCAATGATGTTCTTTAAAATAAGCAACTGCCAAACCATTTGGAGAAAAAACAGCATATTGATGATAATTTCCCATATAAACTCGTTTTACAACCAATTTCTTTTCTCCAGTTTGCACATTGCGCACATACAAATCGACATAAGTATCTTGGAGATATTGGGGTTCATACTGCATAGCATCATAAACAAGTGCATAAGGTTGATTAAGCCTGTAATAAGCAGAAGGGGTGTCTTTATCTCCAATTGCGGTCAACTGCTGATCCAAAGGAGTCCAATTCGTTAAAAATCTACCATTGATTATTTCACTAGTAGATTTCATACGTGGTGTAATCCATTTATCTGTTGTATTCCATATTTCAACATCTGATTTTTGATCGATTATTTTCTTATTTCTATGAAAAAAAACACTCTTACCATCAGAAGATATCAAAAGATCTGATGCCCCAATACTTGTCTCATCTAATTGCTTTTTAACCTCCTCATTGGTTAACTTCGACAACTGTCCTGTTTCGGTTAAATGATACAAAATGATCTCTCCTTCTCTCTTTTCATTCCATACCAACGCAACTCCATTTGCACTCCAATCCAGTAATGACAATTTATAAGTTGTTTTGTCGCCCCAATAATGGATCTTTTTATCCCATAAATTGTACACCCCAATTGCAGAACTCTTCTGTTTTGTATGTACCAAACCAATTTTATCCCCTTTGGGATTCCATAAAAAGTCAGACACATCTTCAATTCGTGTAATTATTGCCTTTTTCAAATCGTATAAAATAAGATCTGAACCTCCATCCGGTTTTTTTTCAAGATAGGATACATAAGTCGAATGACAATCAAAACTAAATTGATAAGAAACTAAATACTGAAATGTTTTCACATCCAAATTTGATAAATCAATTAACTTCAATTCATTAGCATCTGTCTTATATGCCAACCATTTACCATCATTCGAAAATTCGGTGGTAAGTGCATCCTCCAATTGCAATTTTGTTTTTCGTTTACTATGAATTAAATAGGTTTTCACCCCTTTCCGATAGCTATCTTGTACAATCAACCAGTCCCCGTTATTACTTGTTTTTAGTACATTTGTCGAATGACTCCATTGTTCATTCAAACTAGCCGAATAAGGTTTCTTACTAGGTTCTTGTCCTATTGTTTTATACATCGGGAGTAAATACCCTAACATAAAGAGTAGTATTAATTTTATTATTCTATCCATTTTTGTTTTTTTTTAAGTTTTAAGTAATACGCTCAACGTTTTACGTTTTTATTCTTAATTAATAATCTAATTCACTTTTAACAACAAGCTTTGTCATTCTGAGCTCGTCTCAGAATCGCATCTCGTTGTCATTCTGAGCTTTTAAAGAATTTTATTGTCACTTTTTTTCGTCAAAAAAACTAACGAAAAAAGACTTGGCTGTAAACCTCTCTACTAAAAATGTTCTCACTCCGCTAAAGATTTTACAAACCCTACGGGCTAAAATCTTTTTAACGCTGCACTCAAACATTTTCTTAACGTGAGAGTTTTAATACCATTTTTCTAATCCAATTTCAATATTGAAACTCCTTTTCATTTAGAATCTAAATCGTCGGATTTTTAATTCCTTTTTCAATATTCAAATTCGTTGTCATTTTTAAAACGGATTTTGTCATTCTGAGCTTGTCGAAGAATCTTTCTATCACTTTTTTTAAGAGCAAAAAAGTAATCAAAAAACTCTTGTCTTTGATTTTCGACGGTCAAAATTAGTTTCAGTCATTCAATGTTTTAAATCATTTGCTACGCAAACAGTAAAACATTTTAACCATGACTTTCAGCTTTTTGACACTCGCCTCCAAATCATATGACATTTTCACATCCTTTTTCAATATTCAAATTCGTTGTCATTTTTAAAAACGGATTTTGTCATTCTGAGCTTGTCGAAGAATTGTCTCGACTAAAGCTTGTTAGTACTAGATTTTGTATATAAATATTATTAAAAACCCTAACCCTCCCAACTAAAAAGGGCTAGGTAAACTGTAATCGTTTAGTTTTAATAAAGGAAAACCTCTATTGATGTGTGAGTATTTAAAGTAAAATGGATCGCTATCTTGTTTTTATGAATGCTTGTTTATAGGCTATCATAGTACTTAATGTTCTTTCACATCATCAATTAGATTAACTATCTATACATATGAATTTTAAATGAAATACCCCCTTTACTTGCGTTTTAAAAATTGCTTACCTAACCTAAACCTATGAAAAGAATTTACTTCATTATTTGTACTTTCAAGGGGATATTTTTATTATTCTACTATTAACTTTTTCTATTCATGTTCTAATTCAAATTAGTTGTTATTCTGGATTCGTTTTCGAATCTCATCTCGTTGTCATTCTGAGCTTGTCGAAGAATATTTCTGTCACTTTTTTTTATTCATTAATTTTTAATTTTAATTATCAGTATTCATATGCCCTTCGGGGAACGGTCAAAAAAACTAACGAAAAAAGACTTGTCTTTGATTTTCGACGGTCAAAATTAGTTTCAGTCATTCAATTGACTTCTTTCATTTTTATTCATGTTTTTGTTAATTCTACTTTAAATGAATTCATATGCCCTACGGGGAAGTCTTGACACAAAAACGAAACAAAAAAGTCAAGGCTGTAAAACTCTCTACTAAAAATGTTCTCACTCCGCTAAAGATTTTAAAAACCTTGCAGGCTAAAATCTTTTTAACGCTCCATACAACCATTTTCTTAACGTGAGAGTTTTAATGCCGGTTTTTATTAAGTTCTATGTTTTACACTTAACGTTTTACGTTTTTATTATTAATATTCTAATTGACTTTTAACAACAAGCTTTGTCATTCTGGGCATGTCAAAGAATCCCATTTTTAACCTCTAATACATACTATATTTTACAACTCTAAAATCTGGAATCTAAAATCTCCCCTAATACCCTTCATTCTGAGGTAAAAGATTAGGATTCATCAGCAGTTCATCCTCAGGTAGAGGAAATAAAACATCCGTAGATTTCCATCCCATTTTTATAGGTTTCAAGACTGTTTCTGCTAAATGCAAACGTTTTAAATCAAACCAACGATGGCCTTGTTCAGAAAACAACTCTAATCGTCTTTCTTTTAGAATGGCTGCACTTAGATCAGTTAGTGTATTTGATGTAAAAGGAGTTAATCCTGCTCGTTGACGAATCACATTGAGATCTTCTTTTGCTCCAACGATATTTCCTTGATTTAATCGTGCCTCGGCGCGAATCAAATACTGTTCTGCTAATCGAAAAAGAATGGAATATTCTGTCGAGGTTGTTCCTACTTTATATTGTTTGTATTTATAAGGACAATACCAACTATTTCCATTTGTTGTCACTTTTTTGATCCAATTTTGCTTTCGTTCATCATTTGGTTCAAAATCATTAACCAAACGCTGACTTAACGCCATAGTTACTGGTGGACCTGTTTCAAAAACAAAAACAATAGCTTCGTACGTTCGATCACCCGATTTTTTCGTTTTCAATTGTAGTATCGTCTCTTTACTATCCTTTAAAAAAGTTTTGGAAGCATCATTTTCCATCACATAAACAGCATTCGACGCAATGATACTTGTCGCTTGTTCCTCTGCTTCCTTCCATTTTTCTTGGTACAAAGCCACTCGTGCACGTAATGCTGTTGCTGTAAAATAGTTTGCTCGAATTCGTTCAGATGTTGGATAATCTTTGGGTAACAATTCTTGTGCATGCATCAAATCATCTTTAACTAATTGATACACCTGCTCATGTTTTTGTTTAGAAACAAGTTGATTTTCGGCGTAATTACTAGTGGTCACATAAGGTATATCCCCATAATAATTGGTTAAATAAAAATGTACCAATGCACGTACAAATAAAGCCTCTCCTTCCAATTGATTTTTCGTAGAAACAGGTAATTTTTTTGAACCTTTTAATCGATCTAACGCCAACTTACACATATAGATCAATTGGTAACTTGTCGTCCAAAACGTTTTATTGATGGTACTTGTAGCCAATACGCGATGTTCCATATAATCATTGATAGGACTAATTGAAGAACCGTAATAATCAAATTCATCCGCATAAAATCCCATTGTGACATTCGATCCATATAAATTTTCTGTCAACATCGAATCGTCACGTAACTTCGCATACAACTGATTGATGGCAGCCGTTGCAGTTTCTGAACTCTCAAACACCATTTCGGCAGGAATCTCTCCTTTTGGAGAATCTATTTCAATTAAATTCTCACAACTAGTCAAGATCAAACTGATATACCCCACAATAAAAAGTAGTGCTATTTTATTATTTTTACTATTTCTCATTATTCTATTTTTGAAGTTAAAATGTTAATCGCGCACCGATAGATATACGTTTAGGCGTTGGTAAAAAAGTACGTTCCGTCTCTGGATCAATTCCTTTTATTTTGGATAAAGTCCATAAATTTTGACCTTGTAGATAAAGCAAACAATTGATATTCTCTTTTGATTTTATAGGAAAGCGATAAGAAATAGACATCGATTTTAATCGGATATAAGACGCATCTTCTATAACTGCAGTACTTGTAGAATATTTATCATAAGCTGACAAAGCTTCAGCATTTTTCCCAGTTGTAAAGCGTTGAAATCGTTTGTTTTCATCGCCTGGTTTTTGCCAACGATCTAACACTCCATTTGGCATATTCGTCATAGCGCCTGCAAAACCATAATTATAAAACTCATTATAGCCTTTTTTCTTAACAAATTGAAACAGTACATCGAGCGACCATTGTTTGTATTGGAAATTATTTTGCCAATTCCCTATCAAACGAGGAGTTAAATCAACAAGCACTTGTCGATCATCTGCTGTCAGTTTTCCATCTTGGTTAAAATCTTTGTACTGAAAAATTCCCGTCGTAGGATCTACCCCTTCATATTGGTATACTTTTTTGATGTTTAATGATTCGCCTAACACATACTGATTCACATACGGTGTTTTATCCAATTCATCAAAAGAACGTAAGGTATTACGTGGTAGTGAAAGAAGAAAAGACGAATTCCATTTTACATTCACATTTCGTACGATATCCCCATTCAAAGAAAGCTCAAGCCCTTTATTTTCTACTGTAGCATCCAAATTTGCCTGAATACTTGTAAACCCTGTTGTCGATGGCAAACGGTAACTCATCAGTTGATTCGACGAACGATTGTGGTAATAAGCCAATTCTGCATTCAATCGATGATTGAAAAAAGAAAGTTCAAGGGCTAATTCAAACTTTTTATTTTTCTCCCATCCAAAATTAGGATTCAATAGTCGTGTTGGGGATAATACAACGTTATTATCATATCCACCTTGACTAATTGTATAAGTATCGATATACTGGTAATCCCCTATTTGATCATTTCCTGTTACCCCATAACTTGTTCTGATTTTCCCAAAACTTAACCACGGCTGATCACTTAAGAAATTCTCTTTCGAGAAAATCCAGGCTGCACCTACTGCCCCGAAATTCGCAAAACGGTTGTTTGGACCAAAACGACTCGAACCATCTCGTCTTCCTGTTAAATTAAAAAAATAACGATCCTTCAATTGATAATTCAAGCGTCCGTAGATGGCAGCATATTTGTATTGGGCATCCGATTCGCTTAAGTAATAAACAGAACTTGCAGCCATAATATTAGGCATCAGATAATCATCTGCAAAACCAGATGCCAATAATGAAAGTTGATTTCTATTTTGTTCGGATAATGTCCCTCCAATCGTTCCATTTAATTTTCCACCAATAAACGGATACGTAAAATCTAACTGAGGTTCTACAATCCAACCATTTTGTTGATTATCACTCTTCAATACATAAGAAGATGAACTATCTCCTCCTGAAGCAGGATTTCTCATCGTATGTGGATTGGCTTGAAATTCATCAAAATCTGTTTGTTGATACCCCATACTGGTTTTAAAAGCTACCCCATTTAATACTTGATAACTAACCATAGCATTTGCATTCAGATTCGTCGTTTTATTCCGATACGTACTTCTCAAAGTCGCCAATGGGTTAGACCATGTATTATTCTCCCAATTCAATTCACCAGTTGCCGTATACAATGCAGGTGCATTAGGAGCCAATGTATAAGAAATACGAGTAAGATCTGCTGTGGGCAAAAAATTACGATCATAATTATATTGAGTCGATAAGTTCAACTTGAAACGTTGATTTGGGGATTGATGCTGTAAGGTTGAATAGATACCTAATTTCGAGTAATTAAAATTTCCATCATACACCGCACGTTCTTTCATCATGGTGGTTCCTACACTATAACTTGTGTGATCACTTCCACCACTTACCATTAAACTAAAGCGATTGTTACTTCTTGTTTTTCCAAGTAATTCTTTCTGCCAATCTGTATACCGCGATTGATTCCAACTCCCATTCAAATCATACGCATTGACAGGATATGTTGTAAGTCCATCATTGGCAAAAGCTTCTTTTCTCATTTCAAGATACTCTTCTGTGGACAATAATTGAAGAGACTTTGCTTGTGTGATCATCGTTGTAGAGGCATCAACAGAAAAAGATGTTTTGCCTGACTTTCCTTTTTTTGTGGTAATCAAAATCACCCCATTCGCTCCACGCGAACCATAAATAGCCGTTGCATCCGCATCTTTCAACACCTCAATAGATTCAATGGATTTTGGATCAAGCGTATTCAATGGATTTGCTTTTCCTCCAGGTAATATCGTCCCACCAAGCGCAAACGAACCTAAACTTGTGGTACAAAAAGGCACTCCATCTATCACATACAAAGGATCATTCCCCGCATTAATACTATTCTGTCCTCTAATCTTCACCTCATAGCCTGCTCCCGCATTCCCAGAAGAAGGAGTTATACTTAAGCCTGCTACTCTACCCTGTAAGGCATCCAACACCGTATTCACTGGTTGTTTGTCAATATCCTTTGCCGTAACACGTGCAATAGATCCCGTTCGTTCTTTATCTTTTACAGCATAGTAGCCCGCATTTATTACCACATCTTTTAATTGAATCTCGTTGTCGTCTTTTGTGAAACTTATATTGATCACGCTTCTATTCAACACCTCTTCTTCACGAATAGGAAAATCCAATTGCTCAAAAATTAGTTTAGCATCATCATTTTGTAAGGTCAACGAATAGTATCCATTTGAATCGGTAAAGGTGGTATTATTGGTTCCCTCCTCCTTTATCATTACGCCCACTAATGGGACTTGAAGTTCTTTTACCGTTCCAGTCACGGTTTTTCCTGTTTGTGCCAACAATGGTGTTGTACAAAGCAGACTCAACATAACGGCAAAAGCCTTGCTGTTGATTTTGAAGTAAAATTTTTTCATAATTTTACATAAGTTTTTAATTCAACATTAGTTTTAAAAGCCACTCCTTTTCCAGTACATCGCGGCAACTTTGTTTTTGGGAAGGGAGTTTTTTATACGTTTTACGTAATACGTTTAACGTGATACGGTTTACATATTTAGTTTTAAGCTGTATGCTTAACGTTTGACGTTTTTTTATTAATAGTCTAATTCACATATAACAACAAGCTTTGTCATTCTGAGCTCGTCGAAGAATCTATTTCTGTCACTTTTTACTTGACTAAAAAGTAACTATACTTCGACATGCTCAGCACAAGCAAGTCAAGGCTGTAAAACTCTCTACTAAAAATGTTCTCACTCCACTAAATATTTTAAAAACCTTGCAGGCTAAAATCTTTTTAACGCTCCATACAACCATTTTCTTAACGTGAGAGTTTTAATGCCGGTTTATATTAAGTTCTACGTTGTACGCTTAACGTTTTACGTCTTTTTTTTAATACTCAAATTCTTTATAAATTTCAAAAACAGGTTGTGTCATTCTGAGCTTGTCGAAGAATCTTATTTTCACTTATTCTTCTAACTTTTACCTTAATGCAAAAGTTACAAAACATCAAGTCTTTGATTTTCGACGGTCAAAATTAGTTTCAGTCATTCAATGTTTTAAATCATTTGCTACGCAAACAGTAAAACATTTTAATCATGACTTTCAACTTTTTGACACTCATCTCCAAATCATATGACATTTTCTACATCCTTTTTCAATATTCAAATTCGTTATCATTTTTAAAAACGGATTTTGTCATTCTGAGCTCGTATCAGAATCCCATTTCGTTGTCATTCTGAGCTTGTCGAAGAATCTTATCCTTGATCTTAATCTCAAATACATTTTACATACTTCTTATTACATAATACAATCCTCTCAATACTAAAATCTCATGTCACACATCTAAATAATAGGTAGTAGAACCCCAATAAATTTGGAAAATGATATTAAACGTTTTACATTTAGTGTGCGAATAAAAAAGATAAAACGATTGCCGTCAAAGTCTCCTTACCGAGGCTCTGATAGAGAGTGTGTAAAGAAAGGTTACCCTTTGCTTTACGTTCCGTTAAATGTCTAGAAAAACGGAGTTTGTTCTTTAAAAAGAATGGTTAAACTAACAGACTTTGTCTGGCGGTTTTTTACGGATGAATGGAAATTGTTTCGTTCTCATTTTGTGTTGGGTTTTATGGAACGATGCTTCTAAAGTAAGAAAATATGCTTGTCAAATAGACAAGGAGCGGCCTCACACTTTAGATCCATGGGCGACCAAACCCGTCTTTAAAATCCGAGAATTATAAAGTTACCATCTAAAGCTAACGTGAGAACCGCTCACATGCCTTATACAAAAGTAATACTTTTTTAGACATAGAGCGATTTCACGGTGTTCTCGATGGTAAAATTGGTCGTTTTGGAATCGAGTCACATCGTTTAATTAAGACTATTAAAAGTCTAATTATCAAATCGCTAATACAAATATAACATTATTTTTTAATACACCAACATATTGGTGTGAATATTTTAATTAAAATGATAAAATATTTTGAATTTGAAACTACTCAATTTGATTTTGAGTTAATACAACACATTAAAAGATTAAGAATTAAAGAAAATTTTTCACAAGAAGTACTTAGTCTTAAAATGGGTTTGGCAAAAAGTTTCATTGGTAATGTTGAAAATTATCGTGAAAAACACAAATATTCAACTCGTCATATCACACTTTTAGCAAAAGCATTTGGATATAAAAGTATTGGAGAATTACTAAATTTTTCAACTCCAAAGTACGACAGAATCAAAGTAACCATACAACAAACTTATAATGAATCAGGCACTAAAGTTTTGAAAAGTGAGGTGATGAAAATTGAAGCTATATAGAAGTTAAGCTTATCATTTATTTTATTACAAGATGAGAAACCCAGAAAGAATTACACCAATCATTAAAAAGATTGAGAAATTATGGTTGGAAAATCCTGATTTTAGATTTGGTCAATTGATTATGGCGATTACAAATACTAATGAACATAATCCTATACTTTTTAATATGGAAGAATTAGAATTACTTAAAAAGTTAGAAAAATTTGAAAAAATAAAAGATACTAAGTAATTAAAAACTTTTTGTTTAAAATTAAATATCTAGATTAGTAAGATTAACCAGTAGGCATGGTTAAAGTTAGTAATAGTACTCTGGAGTTAATTAATAAGATTTGATTAACTCCAGAGTTTTATATTTTATACAATAATGTATAAAATATAGTTTTGTTTGTATATTTGAGTTTAATTTTATGGTATACATATATAAGTATTTCTTTAGAATTATTTAGAATAAATAAATTAATTAACTATAATAAGTATGGCAAATCCTAGAGCATTTATCAGTTTTGATTTTGACAACAACGAAGGACAAAAAAAATATTTTATTGGACAATCAATAAATTCAAGAACACCATTCAAAATTGAAGATTGGTCTTCAAAATCCCATTTACCACAAAATGAATGGGAAGCATTAATTAAATCAAAAATCAACAAATGCAATATTTTGATTGTACTTGTTGGTAAAAGTATGTCTACAGCAGGTGGAGTAAAGAAAGAAATTACATTCGCAAAAGAACAAAATGTTCCTGTATTTGGGATTTATGTAGATGGTGCAAATCAAAATTCTACATTACCAGAAGGTTTACAAAGAAATAGAACTATCTCTTGGAACTGGGATGCCATTGCTAATGCAATAGAGCAATGTATGAAAGAAGGAAAAAATAAATAATAGATGAAAAAAAAAGCATTAGTAATTGGTATTAATGAATATTCTTCTCATCCTTTAAAAGGAGCTGTAAATGATGCAAAGATCATTTCTGAACTTTTGAAAGTTAACGGAAATGATGAAACAAATTTTGAAGTAAAAACTATATTTGACGTTCAATCAAAATCCGAATTATTAACTGCTATTTCTGATTTTTATGAAGTTAAGGCAGACATGGATATTCTTTATTTCGCGGGTCATGGTTATGTAAATGAATTAGGTGGTTTTATAGTAACACCAGATCATAAACGTTATGATGAAGGAATTTCAATGGATCATATTCTAAGTTTGGCAAATGTCTCAGAAACTCGAAATAAAGTTATAATACTTGATTGTTGTAAATCTGGAAGCTTTGCTGTTCCTAATAAAAGTGGTTCTATTACACCTATAAGTTCAGGTATATCTATCTTGACATCATCTAGAGAAGATGAGCCTTCAAAGGAGATTAATGGTCACGGTGTTTTTACAAATTTATTAATCGAAGGCCTTAAGGGAGGTGCAGCTGATATTAGGGGGCATATATCTCCAGGAGGGCTTTATGCATATATTGACCAAGCTTTGGGAGCACATGAACAAAGACCAGTTTTTAAAACAAATGTTACTGAGTTTGTAAAATTAAGGAGTGTAATTCCTCAAATCCCATTAAGTGTTATAAGAACACTTACAGAATATTTTCATTCAACATCTGATAACTTTCAGTTAGATCCATCATTTGAGTTTACAAATTCAAATGATGTCTCGCATGAAGTAAAAGAACCTTATGCGAAAGCTGAAAATATAAAAATTTTTAAAAATCTACAAAAACTAGAAAGTGTTGGCTTAATAATTCCTGAAGGTGAGGAACATATGTATTTCGCTGCCATGAACTCAAAAAAATGTAAACTAACTTCATTAGGACATCATTATTGGAGATTAGTTAGAGAAGGTAAAATTTAAATATTTATGAGTGGATATGATAATAAATTTATAAATGATAATCAAGTATTAGAATTACCTGATTATAGTGAATATTATAGTGATCTTGCAATTAATAAAGAAAATGAGACACCAATTCTAGATTATATTTATTATAGTGTTATTCAGAGTAAAAGTAGAAGAGTTCCTATAATAAGTGCTAGTAATATTTACAGAACTGAATTCGAAAAAATTGAAAGGTCTGGTTCATTCAAAAAAGATAGTCGAATAAACGATCACGAACAACTAACAACAAAAGATTATAGTTTATTTAACACTATAAAATCAGCAACCATTGAAAAAGGACACATGACTAAGAGAGAAGATGTTCAATGGGATATGAATGGTAATAAAGAGGAAGCTAAGAATGCCGCTATTAGCACCTTCTATTATCCGAACGCAGTTCCTCAACATGATAATCTAAACAATGGGCTATGGAAACACTTAGAAAATGCTATTATCATTAAAGGACGAGTAACTGAACCTGCTAAAGTATCTGTTTTTACTGGTCCTGTTTTAGACACTTTAGACCCTGAATTTAAAGTAAGACTTCATGACAATACTATATTTAAAATTCCAATTTTATTTTGGAAAGTTATTTATTATTTAAAAGATGATGGTAATCTCTATAGAGCAGGCTTTTTAATGGGACAAATAAATCCATTGAGAAATGACGATTTAATTGATGAGATAGGTTTCCGAGATTTTGACATAGTTGAAAAGAAATCATCATTAAAACCATTTCTTGAATTTAAAGAAGATGAAAACTACCAAGTTTCAGTCACTTTAATTGAAGAATTAACAAAATTAAAATTTCAAGATGCAATCGATCGTCATGAGAATATTAAACCAACAATTTTAAAATTAGAAGAAGTGCAGATTAGAAGTTTTGAAGAGGAAAAATTTAATAACGAAACAAAATTTGAAGTAACAGGCTTATTAGTATAAACAAATATGAATAAAGATACCAATGTTTTTATATCACATCCAACACCTTACAATAAGTATCAAGAGAATTTTCTTTTACTAATAGAGCTTGAATTAAAAAAACACGGATTGAATCCAACCAACTTGGGTAAAAATAATTGGAATTTTAGAAGTCCATTAAAACCTATTAAAGAAATTATGGATACTTGTGTTGCAGCTATAGTTATTGGACTAGAAAGACATCACAGTTATATTGGATATGAAAAAGAATTTTCAAAAAATTCTAAAGAATTAATTCATAAATATACTTCCTCTCCTTGGATTCAAATTGAAGCAGGAATGGCTTACCAAGCTTGTTTACCCATTTTAATCTTAAGAGAAGACAAAGTCTATCCTGAAGGAATATTAGATGCGCAAATAAGTGATTCTTTCGTTTTCGAATTTGAATTAAAAAAAATGCAAAAAAAATTATCATCAGAAATTGTTGAAATTATTAATAGCTGGGTCAGACACTTTAAAAATATTAAGTAATGGAAATATACACAAGTGCATATCTTAAAAACCTTTCGAAAAGGAAAACTGTTCTTTTCAGTAATCAAATACTAAATGAAAGTAAAAAAAATCATACGAGTTTTGATATTTTTCTTTCTCACAGTTTTCTTGACAAAGAAGAAGTTGAAGGCCTTTATATTGAATTAACAAACGAAGGTTATTCTGTATATGTTGATTGGATTGTTGATTCTCATTTAGATAGATCAAATGTAACAAAAGAGGATGCAAAACTAATTCAACATCGATTGAAAATATCAAAGTCATTATTGCTTGCTATTTCAACTAATGCAGCGGTATCGAAATGGATGCCTTGGGAATTAGGTTATGTAGATGGAAACACAAGTAACTGCGCTATAATTCCTGTTTCAAAAAGTTCAAATGCACCAAGTTCATATGTAGGAACAGAATATCTATCTCTTTATCCTTTTATTAAAAAAGTCCAAACAATAGGTTTAGGGAAAAAACTATTTGTTATTGAAGATTCATTAAAGTATACAATTTTTGACGATTGGTTAAAAAATGGAGAAAGACCAAAAAAACAAACAATAAATATTTTCTAGTAATTTATTAATATAGCAAAATCCAACTAGTATCAGTTACTGTTGCACAAATCAAATTATAGGAACAAAGATATAATAGTATAAATAAAGACCTCTTTAAAAGCATTTTTAGAGAGGTTTTGTTTTTACGTAAAACCGTAATTTATTATGAGATGGTTGTTGTATGTTTGAGAAGATTTTTACGAAATGTAGATATGATCATATCTATAAATTTTTATATATTATATTTCGTGAAAAAATAATGTTAGGTATCATTTAAAAAAATATGAAAGCACAATTTGAGGAGAAAACATTTGAAAGTTATTTCAACAATGAACTTGATAGAAGATCTGAAATCTATTTTCCACCTGGACAAGTTTTGGAAGGAAGTTTAGGTTTTGATTCTTCAACATTATCAAAAAATAGACGACTTTGGAGATTACTTGGATACCCTTTTTGGTTTACCCCTCACTTTTTGGGAATAAGTCTTCGCAAAATTGCTGACGAGATGGAAAACTTGTTAGAATATGAAATAAGTAATATTCCCGAAATGAAGGCTAATATACTTTTTCAATATAAACGACCTGAACTAATTACTTCTCCTTTAGGTACAGAATGGAAATTTTGGAATCAAAAATATTTGAGGTATGATATATATATTGAACAACAAAATTTGTTAAATCATATACATCAGAAATTTAATTCTGATGTACTCGTAGTTTATGCTTCTCCTTGTACTAATGACATTAATGAACTTGTTAAAATTAGAAGAAATATTATTGAACATACAAATTTTGCTAAAGCCGTTGATTTAAATGGACATCATAGAAATACTTATATTAAATCAGGAACCTATTCAATAGCTTGCAGTGAACCTACAAAAATTGAAAACATAAATATTCTAGAAACTATTAATAATATAAAAGGAAATGAGGTGTCTTCAGAAAAACGGAGAGACAATAAGAATTTTTTAATTGAGTTTAGCGATAAAATAAAATCGATTGTTAGTGAAAATGAATATTTAGCAAATTCTTTTGCGGATTTAAATAAAGACATAGAAGAAATTAAAAACTACGAATTATTTTATAGCTTGTTAGTAATGAGTAATTTTCGTCAGATTACAGGTTGTCAATGGATTGTAAAAATTTAAACGAGTATCTAATATCGGTAATTGTTACAACCTTATAATTTTAGGTACAAAAACACAAAATAGTATAAATAGTAACCTCGCTAAGTGTTTTTAGGGAGGTTTTTTGTTTTACACAATAATGTATATAATATAGTTTTGTTTGTATATTTAGGGTTGATTTTACGAAATGCTGATATAGTTATCTTTTTAAAAAACTAAACTATTTCGTAAAAACTAATATTATGTGATATTATTCCCCTAAAATATGGATAAAAAATACCAAGTCTTTGTAAGTTCAACTTATATTGATTTACTTGAAGAAAGACAAGAAATTATGCAGGCTTTGTTAGAATTAGATTGTATTCCTGCTGGAATGGAGTTATTTCCTGCTTCAAATGATGATCAATGGAGCTTAATAAAAGGTGTTATCGATGATTGTGATTATTACATTGTTGTAATTGCTGGTAGATATGGTTCTTTAAGTGAAAGTGGTTTAAGCTACACAGAAATGGAATATAGATATGCTTTAGAAACAGGAAAACCTGTAATCGCATTTCTTCATAAAGATCCAGACGCATTACCCAAAAAAAACACTGAAAAAACAGAAGAAGGTCAAAACAAATTGAACGAATTTAGAGGCTTAGCCCAAAAGAAAATGTGTAAATATTGGAGTACTCCACAAGAATTGGGTTCTGTCGTTAGTAGAAGTTTAATTAGTTTACAAAAAAAATATCCTGGAATTGGTTGGATTAGAGGGAATGTTAAAACTAGTACTGAAGCAAATTTAGAAATTTTAAAATTAAAGAATCAAATTGAGGATTTAGAAAATAAATTAATTGAAAGTAGAACCAAAGCTCCAGAGGGAACTTCTGAATTATCACAAGGTAATGACAAATTTTCAATTGAACTTCTTATTAGATTTGGTAGTTCTCGCTATGATTCGAAATTTTATACTGAAACATTGGAAACAACTTGGAATCAAATTTTTTATTGGTTATCTCCAAGTATGATAGATGATGCCTCTACAAACACTCTAAAATTGACTATTAGTAAATATGCTTTTGTTGAATTAAAAAAACGATTTGTAAAAAAATCTGGGCTTCCTAGTGGTGGTAAATTCTATGATTATGAAATTAACGATGCAGATTTTCAAACAATCATAGTACAATTAAGAGCCTTAGGATTATTAAATAAAAGTTCTAAAACTCGCAGTATAAAAGATTCTGGCACATATTGGAGTCTTACAAATTATGGAGATGAAGTTATGACTAGATTGAGAGCGATCAAAAAATAACATCACATAACAAGTGTAACTGTTGCACAACAATAGTATAAATAATAACCTCTTTAAAAGCTATTTTAGGGAGGTTTTTTGTTTTTGAGGGAAACCGTTATTTATTGTTAAATGGTTTTTGTATGTTTGAAATAATATAACGAAATATAGATATAGCTGTTTTTTTTTACGAAACTGACTATATTTTACTTAGTAGAAAAATAATGTTAGTTGTAATTTTTAAAAGACAATCTTTAATATGACAGATGAAGAATATTTATCATTACATTCTAGGATAGAAATTTATGCTCAAATATTATTAGGAATTTTAAGATATACTCCTGTAAAAAATATTTATGAAGAAGAACAATATAGAAAGGAACTAACGAAAAAACTAAAATTCGAAAAAATAACTGATCCAGATTTATTAAGAGCTTGTATAGATTTAATCGAAGATTCTCAATATGCTATTGAAAACGTTTATAAAAATGGTTTATATAAAAAAGAAGAAGATTTAGGAGAAATGTACTTAAGACTTTATGGTGTTTTAAATGCTTCATATTTACAACTTGGTGCAATTTTAGATTTAAATAGGCTTTTTAATGTTTCAAATCAAAAGATAAAAAAAGAGAAATTTAAAAGTCTTAAACTAATTGAAATTAGAAATAAATTAGCTTCTCATACAACAAATTACAATATCCCAAATTCAAATGAAATTGATTTCTACAAGTTATCCCAATCAACTTTAAGTAAATGGGGTGGAAATATATTAATTGTTGGAAAAGATAATTCTGAAGAGGTTGATATCATTGAAATACTCAAAGAGTTTACAAAAGAAATAGAAATGAATTTAGAGGAAATTACTAAAAAAGAATTATTCTCACGTAAATTTAAGAAAGACCACTTTGAATGGTTAGAATTTAGATACAATTTTATTCATAATAACTAAGCTTTCGTTTTGCTAGCATAGCTAATGATGTATTGCAAAGTTATTGAACAAAAAAAACAATAAAATATAAAACCTCGCTAAATGTTTTTAAGCGAGGTTTTTGTTTTTACGTGAAACCGTAAATTATTGTGAGATGGTTGTTATATGTTTGGAATAATATTATGAAATGTAAATATAGTTTTCTTATAAAACTTGACTATATTTTACTTCGTAAAATAATATGTTAACAGAAATAAATACTCCACAATTGAAAAATAAATAAAACCAAAGAAACACAAAAATACTTATGACACCTGCAATACAAAATTTAATTAGAAATGAAATTCATTCCATAAATGGTTCCAATTATATAATTACACAACAACTTTTAGATGAATTTCATTCATTTGAAAACTTAAAAACATCCTTATCTCAATTTTTCATTGAACGATTACAAGATAATGAATTCGTTCAAACACTTCTTGAAGAATTTGAAGCTGAAAATTATATTAAAGCACGTATAGTTAATATCGCGAATACTCACTTAATAAGAAAAAGTGATCTTCAAAAATTTTACGATATTGAAGTATTAAAAAGTATTAAAACTGATATACAAAGAACAAGATATACTCAACATACATTGGTGTTTTTTGAAAATAATGTTCCTAATCCTTCAAAATTCAACTACTTGAGAACTGGAATTAAAAAGTTTTTAGATAAACAGTTTGATTTTATTTTCACAAGCGGGTTTTTGCATAATAGTACTAATATTAATAAAGGTATAATGACTGCTAACGCAGGTGATAGTGCTCAATTTTTATTTTTAAGCAGAGCTATCTTAGCAGGGTTCAATTGTTCCAATGTGGATGTAAGATCAAGCAGATATGATGCAGTAATCGATTATGATAACTTTATTTTACGTATACAGGTAAAAGGAATTTCTAGTGGAAATTCTATAAGTTTTAAAGATCGAGATCGTGGTGGTCAGGGAATTGATCATAGACATGAACGTAATAGAGGTCGTCGAATAACATCTACTGATTGCGACATTTATGTAGCTGTTGACAGGCAAGTTGGCACTTGTTATCTCATTCCTATGAACATCGTAGAAGGATTAGATAATTCGGTTGCAATATCGTTGCTTGAAGAATATAAAGAAAATTGGTCTGTAATTGGGTTGACAGTAAGTAATCTTAGAGATTAGTAATTTCTAAAAACTATTATAAGAATTTAGACAATGAGCAAAAAAATTTCAGATTATATTATTAGTAAATATGGTAACAACTGGGGTACAGAAACTTTGCATGTTTTAAGTTTAGAAAAATTAGATGATGACTTTTTCAATGTTTTAGATCAGGAAATTATAAAAATTTGCTATGGAAAAACGCCAAGAGATTTAAGTGCTGTAAAGAAAAAAGTGCTAAAATTAATAAATAAAGGAGGTAATTTTAAAAAAGGAATAGTATCTGAATTGTTAATGATACTTTATCTAACTACCAAAGGGTACAAACAGGAGTTTTTATTTATAAATTTAGAAGAGGAATCATTCAAGAAAGGGCTTGATGGACTTTATTCAAAAAACAACAAGCATTATGTATTTGAAAGTAAATCAGGAGATAGAATTACTAAAGAATCTAAAAAGCAATTTTTTAATGATAAGATAAAATTAGCTTTAAAAGGGCTTGAAAAATCTACTACAGGAAAAAATGAAAATGTTTGGAATAATGCATTATCTCATGTCCAATTAGCATCAGATAACGAATCTCTTATAAATAAAATAATTTCGTATGCAGATGATCTTGAAAATGAAAAAGTTGAAAGTTTTAAAAAAGAAAATTTCAATGTAATTCCTGCTGCAACATTGTTTTTTGATAATTGTTTAACTGATTGGAAAAATCTTGAAGTTAAAGATCTGGATACAATAGATACTGATTATCTATTATTATTGAAGAATGAATATAAATCATTAAATGTGATTTTATTTAGTAAGAAAAGTTTAAATGAAAGTGTGGAATTATTTAAAAAATATCTAAAAAAATAGCGTGAATAGCACTGAAAAAAGATTTTATACAGATTTATTAAAAAGGGGTAAACATTTCGAAAAAGTATTTAGTAAACTACTTTTAAAAAAGGAATTAAATAAAAAAGAAAAAATATACGTTTTAACTATAGCTATTGTACTTTTTGAAGAATTTAAAAAAGATAATAGAAAAACAAGCTTTGTTGATTTGTCTTATGCAATCATTCTAAAATATAGTATACAATACTTAGATTTCAGACCACTCTATGAATTTTCAATAAATTTCGGCTTTTATCCTATTGTAAATTTTATAATAGAAAATGATCCTTTATTTAATCAAGATTTTAGCATTATAGATTATTTTGGAATTGCAAATATTAAAACCAATTTTTCAAATAAAAAAGGGAAGTATATTGAGACATATGAACAAAATAAGAATATTACAAATATTTTAAATACCGATAATACAGAAAATGCATTTATTGCACCTACCTCTTTCGGTAAAAGTTCATTAATTATTGATTATATACAGCAGCAATTAAATTTATCTCAAAAAGCTATGAAAATAGCAGTTATAGTACCAACTAAATCATTATTACAACAAACTTATCAATTATTAAAAAATTCTATTAAAAATCAACATATTATTTCACATGATGAAATGTATAGAAATAACGATAAAGGGTTTATAGCAGTATTTACACAAGAGAGAGCACTGAGACTAATGAATAGACATGATATTGTATATGATATTTTAATCATTGATGAAGCTCATAATCTTTTTAATAAAGATAGTTTTTTTGGAACGAAGCCAGAAAGCATAAGAAGTATACTTTTAGCACGATTAATTAAACTAAATAAAAACAAGAACAAATATATAAAATTACTTTACTTATCACCACTTGTAAATGATACTAAGAACTTAGCCATTGATAATACCTCTAAAATCAAAGATAATCGAATAAAATTTAATATAAAAGAGCCAGAGCTTTACGATTATTTTGAAATAAACAAAACAACATCAATTTATAATAGGTTCTTAAATACTTTTCATGAAATAGATATAAAATATGAAAACTTTTATTCATTATTGAAAAACGAAGAAGGAAATAAAAATTTTATATTTGAGATATCACCTAGAAACGTTGAACTGGTTGCATCAAAATTAGAAGAGCAATTTGAGAAAATAAATGATTTAGAAATACAAAAAATTGCATCATTAATTAGAAATGAAATTCATAGTGATTATAAAATTGTAAAATCAATTGAAAAAGGAATCATTTATCTACATGCAAAAATCCCCGACTTTATTAAAGAATATCTGGAATATAACTTTAGAACTTTAAATAAATTTAGATATCTAGTTGCAAACAGCGTTGTGTTAGAAGGCATTAATATGCCTATTGATAGAATGTTTTTACTAAGTACTCATAATTTAAGTGAAAAAGAACTAGTTAATCTAATAGGAAGAGTAAATAGATTAGATTCTGTATTCAATAAACAAAGTGATTTAGAAAAACTTTGTCCTAAAATTTATTTTGTAGATACAGCCGTTTTTAAAAATAGAACTAGAAAAGATGAATCAAAAAGTAAACATATTACTAAGATTCAAAAATTAAGGACTTATACACCCTCTGATAAAATAGAAAATCCATTATTGGAAAATTTTAAATTAACAAATGTTCCTAAAAAAGATAGAGAAATAGCAACGGAGCGTATTGGAACTCTAAAAGTTCATGAAAAAATTTTGACCAAAAAAATTAATGATTATGAAACTGACGAATATATTTTACAAAAATTTCTTCAAAATGATATAATTAATATGTTTCATAATATTGATCAATTAGTTAAGGTATTTAAATCAAGACTTAAAAATGATGAATATATTAAAGAAACTAAACGAATACTTACAACACCAATCCAAAAATATGAATCAGAAAAAAATGGCTCATTGGAAAACAATAAAATTATCCAATTAATATATCTTTATTTTATAAAAGATTTTGTAGAAAACATAAATGATTTAGAATTTACAAGACTTAACAATGCCATAGCACGAAACTATTATAGAAATTATATATACAATGATTTACATAAACCTTTCAGTTCAAGGGTAAACAATGCAATTAATTATTATAAAGATTTAGTTAAGAGCAAAGTAAATGAAGATAGTTATTTATATGTAACTAGTTCATATGGAGAGTATAGTTATGATAAAGAATCTAAAACATTTTATAAAAATGACAAAGGAAAACCTGTATATATTAATCTTACTGAAATTATTAACAATCAAGAAAGATTAGTAAATATTGCAGTCGTAAAACAAAAAATGGAAGAGGATTTTATAAGTTTTAAACTAAACAAATTCATTTCATTATTATTTGATTTCAATATTATAAAACAGAAAGATTATGACTTGTCAACTTATGGAACAACTGATCAAAACGAAATAAATTTAGCAAAATTCGGTTTTACACCAAATATTATTCGACTTATTCGTGAAGGTGATCAGTTAGAGAATATTATTTTGAATGAATACGATAATATTCAGATCAAAAACAAAGATAATTTTAATCTTTTCTTAAATACATTAAATGAGTTAGACCGATTTCATATAGAAAAAATGCTATAAAAATTTTATTTCATACAAAACGACATACAATGTCTTTTCTTACTTTTATTTTTGTTGAAAATTATTACCTATTTAGGTAAACAACAATTAAAAAGATGCACATAATTTTTTTGTATCTTGCAGTCATTAATATAAGTAAGCGAAAAGAGAATGTTGATAAAAGAGAAAATAAGCATAGAGGAATTTGATAGTAAAAATTATCAGATAAAGCTTGTTGAACCTTTAGAAGAAGAAAAAGCTGTATTAACCCATTATCTTCATAATATACAAAACGGTGTTTCAAAGCATTACAAAAAAGAAGCAATAAAAATTTTTAAAAATTATGTAGAATATAAAAAAGAAAATAAAACTTCCGTAGCAGAAGAAGAAGCTCTACAACAACTTTTATTTGAAGTAGAAAATGTTCCATTTCCAACTCCGAAGAATTACACGTTCAAATTTATTGATCTTTTTGCAGGAATTGGAGGATTCAGAATCGCAATGCAAAATGTTGGTGGTAAATGTGTCTATACAAGCGAATGGAACAAAGACGCTCAAAAAACGTATCGTGAAAACTTTGGAGAAATACCGTTTGGAGATATAACAAAGGAAAATGTAAAAAATTATATCCCAAAACAATTTGATATTTTATGTGCTGGTTTTCCTTGTCAAGCTTTTTCAATTGCAGGACTCAGAAAAGGATTTTCTGATACAAGAGGAACACTCTTTTTTGACTTAGAACAAATTATTGAAAAACATCAACCCAAAGTTGTTTTTTTAGAAAATGTAAAGAATTTAGTTTCTCATGATAAAGGAAAAACATTTAAAGTAATCCTTGAAATTTTAGAAGAAAAATTAGGTTACAAAGTTTTTCATAAGGTTTTGAATACAATGACTCATGCAAATGTACCTCAAAATCGTGAAAGAATTTTTGTTATTGCTTTTGATCCTAAACAAGTACCTAATTATTCTAATTTTGAATTTCCTGAAGAAATAAAGTTAACAAAAACAATTCATGATATTTTAGATAAAGATAAAAAAGAAGATAAATACTATTATCCTGAAACTCATCAATATTATCCTGAACTTGTAAAAACAATGACAAGTAAAGATACTGTTTACCAATGGCGTAGAGTTTATGTAAGAGAAAACAAAAGTAATGTTTGTCCTACATTAACTGCAAACATGGGAGCTGGAGGACACAATGTTCCATTAATAAAAGATGATTTCGGAATTAGAAAACTGACTCCAAAAGAGTGCTTTGCTTTCCAAGGTTATCCAATGGATAAATATATCTTACCTCCTATTGCAAATAGTAAATTATATATGCAGGCAGGTAATTCTGTCACTACTCCTTTAATTGAAAGAATTAGTAAAGAAATTATTAAGGTTTTATAAGTATGAGTATTTGGGAGCAATATTCTAAAGAGCAAAGAAATGATTATATTCAATTTCTTCAAGTCTATGGTGCCTTATCCAACCTATTTCGTCAAAAACAAGGTGATTTAATCCCATATCTTGATTCTAAATTTCAAGAAACAGTATTTGCTAAAATTTTTAATGGTCAAAATGTAGATATCGGAAATACACCTCACGATGTATTATCCGTTTTTGGGAATGATAGAATTGGTATAGGCTTAAAAACATGGATGAGTAGCAAACCTTCTTTTCAAAAAGTAATGCAACTCAAACGTTATCAAGATGAAATAAAACAAAGTAGAGAATTAGGCTTAGAATCGCTAGCACTCAAAATTTCGGAAATAAAGAACGAAAGAATGAAAAGCGACTACGAGCGTTTAGGATTATCTGAAGATAAAAATATCTATCATTATATAACACGTGATGAAGGAAAATTCATTATCAATGAATGTGCTTATCCTCTAATTGATATAAACAGATTACAAAACTTTAATTTAACATCAACAGCATTTTCATGGTCTGATGGATGTAAAGATTATAAATTCACTTTTGGAGACTCTCAAATATGGCAAAAATTTGATTCTTCAAGAGAAGATACATTTTTATTAAACCAATTTGATGTTAAAATAATTGAAGATCCATTTGAGTTTCTACTTAAAGCATACTTAGATTTAATAGGTACAACTAAAGAAGAAATAGAACCAGATATTGTTGAAGCTTATCTTCCATTATACTCATATAAATCTAAAGAAGTAGAGGAAAAATCTGGTTTAAATGCATGGAATGGTTCTTCTAAAAATAAAGGAAGTGATACTCTACGTCCATTGAATGAGGTTTACATTCCTATTCCTCGAGAGTTTCATAAAAAATATCCAAGTTTTTTTATTGATAATATTTTTGAATTTGAATCATATAAAGAACAATATATGGGTAACAAAAATAATAAACCAGAAGTCCGCTTCCATTTAATATTACCAAACGGAAAAAAAATCCCTACATTAGTAACACAAAGTAATATGAAAGGATTACAATCTGGTAGTAATACAGAATATGATGAAAATGGGAAAAGATTTGGTCAAGCGGCGTTAGGTCAATGGTTACTTGTTGATGTATTAGGATTAAAAGAAAGACAACCAGTAACAAGAGATTGGTTGATAAAAAAAGGTACTGACTCTGTTAAAATCTGGAGAAAAAAGAATGACTATAAGATATTTTATATAGATTTTGCTCCTGTGGGTGCTTTTGAAGCTTTCATGAAAGACGAACCAATACCTCAAGATGAGGATAATTAGTATATATTAAGTTCTTTCGAATGTAAATAAAATATTCAGAAAACCTCGCTTATTAAGTTTAAAACGAGGTTTTATTTTAAGTAAAAACTGATTTTATTAAACTACATCTATAAATTCTCCTCTTTCTTCCACAATTTCATTTCCGCAATTAGTAATTGTGTCTAAAACATGAATAAAAGATTTACCAAAATTGGTTAAGTTATAAACTACTTTAATTGGTGATTTCTTCCCGTAAACTTTTCTCGAGACCAATCCATCTTTTTCAAGTTGCTTTAGCTGAACACTCAATATCATTTCCACACTTCAAAATCACTCTCAAGAGTAGAATTATCATTCTAAAATGGTATAGTTATGGTCTAAGTCTTCGATACAATGTTTTGTTACTAAGGTTAAGCAACATTTACATCAAACTCGTTCTAAAAATCGTCTTCAATAATTTCCTGTACACGTCCAATTTGTCCATCCATCAAACGAACTTTTATACTATGATGATGAAAAGACGCAGAAGTCAATAAATCTTTCACGATACCCTCCGTCAATTCGCCAGTTCGTTGATCCTTTTTCAATACAATATTAACCAGCATACCAGGTTTTATATTTGCTCTTGTTTTACCATCCATATTACAAATATCTTAAAATAAATGGAAAA
>NZ_DLJI01000042.1:0-11092 GCF_002484185.1 Empedobacter sp. UBA7620
ATGTTTCATATTTATCGCCCATACTACTTTTGGTATCGTTGTTAGAGGCGCGTAAATCGTCAATCAAACCATTCAAATACGTTATTTTATCTTCGATTTGTTGTGCTATAAATTGATATAATTCTGCTTTCATTTCTTTCAATTAAATTGTTTGAGGCTTATTCTTAAATTTCAGCATATAAATGGTTCCCAAAAGACAGATAAATGCCGAAACATAAATCACCATCGGAATGCGATCCAAATAATCCTGAAAATACCAACCCGCACACAGTGCTCCAAGCCCTATCCCCGCTTCCATCGCAATATACATTGTTGCCATCGCCTTTCCACGTTCATCAGGTTTACTAAAATCTATCGTCCAAGCATTTAGTGCAGGAGAAAGAATTCCTGTTGAAATTCCATACATCAAACCACCTAAAATCAACCCTATTTTTGCATCAATAGAAGCTAAAAGCACCAATGCAACAATCAATAAAACCAATCCTAATTTTATCACCAACACACGCCCTTTTTGGTCAGATATCTTACCTGCAAAGAAACGAACCATCATCGATGATATTGTAAACACGATAAAGAAAACTCCTTTGTTTTGAAAACCTAAATGTTCAGTCCAATCTGGAATTAACGTCAATATAGAACCATAAGCGACATAGGAAAGAAACGTAATCAACGCCGCTGGTAAAGCTTCTTTTGCAAAAACATCTTGTTTCGAAATCTTTAGTAATCCGAACGAAAACTTCTGTTTATTTTGTAAGGTTTCTTTCATATTGAATAAAATCAATATTGACAATAATGCAAAAAACGAAGATGTAAAAAACATCACATTAATCGATGAATATAATGTAATTGTACTTCCCAATGCAGGTCCAATTGCCATTCCGATACTGAAACAAATTCCGTGCAAGCCCAATGCTTCGCCCCAACGTTCGCGCGGAATAATATCCGCAATGTAAGCTGCTGTTGCAGTAGGTTTAAAACCTGTCGAAAAGCCGTGTACTAATCTCAAAAATAAAAAGCCTGAAACGGTTGTTAAAACAGGATACAAAATTCCGCATACAAAACAGACAATAGAACCAACTGCCATGATAGGCACACGTCCCACTTTATCTGTTAATTTCCCACTAAAAGGTCTCGAAATTCCCGCAGTCAGTGTAAATAATGCAATAATAAATCCTTTGTATTCTGCCCCTCCCATGCTGCTTAAATAAGCTGGTAACTCGGGAATCATCATATTGAAACTCGCTGAAAACAACAACGAACTCAAACACATTAAAATAAAATGGAGATTATAAACGGGATCTAAATTTAATTTTTTATTAATGGCAGAAAACATAACGGATTTTTTGCAAAGGTAATTTATCTTAACCGAAACAAACTACACAATCCAAAAGTATTACTTGTTACAAAAAATTACTACATCATTCAACATTGTTAGTTGATAGTTCACTGATTTATTAATGAAATTTCTTATTTAAGAGTTACTTAGTTGATGTGAAAATAACTTCTACATTAGAATACAGTTAAAATACCTTATTGTATTTAATTACTTACTAAACAATTCTTATTTTAGCTTTATCAATTCTACTACCCAAAAAAACGATCTAACCAACTATTATTTTCAAGCATGAAAAACTATGAAAATCTAAAAGAGACCTTGTCTTTTTATGGCGTAAATTGTAATAAATTATATTATATCTCATCAGGAAATCCAATTTTTGCGTTTCCTGAAAGATCATTTCGAATCGACTTTTATGCATTTTGTATTTGTTTATCTGGCTCGATAGAAGTTGAGATAGATTCTCAGAAATATTTTATTACTCAAAACGAATTCTTGATTTCTGCTCCTTCTACTGTTTTGAAAATTCTAGATACTAACTCTAATTTCAGAATGAAATTGTTATTTTTTGAGAAAAACTTTCTCCTTAAAAACATTTCTAATCCTTTCTTTATTGATAAACTTAATTTGTTTACACATCAAAACTTTACAGTTTGTAAGGCAAATAAAAAAGATGCGAATCATCTTTTAATGTTAATCAATTATCTTCAAGAACAACGAGAAAGAAATGTTTTGTTCTTAGAAGATATTATTCGATCGATTATTTTTACTTTACTTCTTGAATCTGCCTCTATAATTGCTGAACAATATTCAAAAGAAAATAAAAATTATTCCCGCGAAATCAACACTCTATTTTGTAAGTTTACACAACTTGTTCAAGAAAATGTTATCGCTCACAAAGACGTACAGTTTTATGCAGATCAATTGTTTATTACAAATAAATATTTGATTCACCTTGTAAAAAAAGCAACTAAGAAAACTCCACATGTTATTATTGACGAGTATTTATTAAAAGAAGCGTATGTTTTGCTTGGCTACTCAGAGAAAACAATTGTCCAAATAGCATTAGATCTAGGTTTCAACTCTTCTTCATCTTTTGGTCGGTTTTTTAAAAAATACACTTCAATTTCTCCTCAACAATATAGAAAACAACAACATATATAAAAAAAGAAATTTGGGATACAAATGACGAATTTCGGGATACTTTAGAAAAATAATAAAGCGTAATTTTATTCTAGAATCTTAAAATAAATAATTATGGATAAAGTTACTTCAAAATTTGACAACGTTTTAAATCATTCTACTATCTACGGAAATATTGATCATCAACCAGATGCAAGTAAAGAAACACCAAGAAACACTCCAGAAAAATCTTATCCTTTCTCTGATCAGATAGGAAATTACCAACGCAATAAAGGAATTCCTACAAAATCTTATAAGGACAGTAAGGTATATATTGTGGGAAGTGGTATTGCAGGTTTAGCTACTGCCTATTATTTTATTAGAGACGGACATTTCACTCCAGAGAATATCACATTTATAGAACAACTTCAGGTAGAAGGAGGTTCGTTAGATGGAGCTGGAAATGCAAAAGATGGTTACATAATTCGAGGAGGTCGAGAAATGGATTGTACCTACGAGAATTTATGGGATATTTTCCAAGACATTCCTGCATTAGAGTTACCAGAACCTTATAGTGTTTTAGACGAATATAGATTAGTAAATGATAATGATTCTAATTATTCTATTGCACGTTTAATTCATGAAAAAGGGAAAGTAAAAGACTTTAGTAAATTTGGTTTGAATAAGAAAGATCAATTAGCTATTATCAAACTTTTGTTAAAGAAAAAAGAAGAGTTGGATGATATAACAATTGAAGATTATTTTAATCAATCATTCTTAGAAAGTAATTTCTGGACATTTTGGCGTACAATGTTTGCCTTTGAGAATTGGCATAGTTTACTAGAATTCAAATTATATATGCATCGCTTTTTACATGCGATTGATGGTTTAAATGATCTTTCTTCATTGGTATTTCCTAAATACAATCAATACGACACTTTTGTTACGCCATTAGGTAAATGGTTAAAAGAAAAAGGAGTAAAAATTCAGTTAAATACACTGGTTAAAGATTTAGATTTATTAATTAATACAGAAGGAAAAGTAGTCAAAGGAATTATAACAGAACAAGATGGACAAGATGTAATTATTCCTGTCACACCAAATGATTATGTTATTGTAACTACTGGTTCTATGACTGAAGATACTGCGTATGGAGATAATACAACGGCACCAGTTTTAGCGATAGATAATAATACTAGTGGTCAAAGTGCAGGGTGGAAACTATGGAAAAACCTTTCTGCTAAATCTCCTGTTTTTGGTCGTCCAGAAAAATTTTGTGGGAATATTGAAAAATCTTCATGGGAATCTGTTACTTTAACTTGTAAACCTTCTGCATTAGTAGAAAAACTAAAAGAATATTCTGTTAATGATCCATATTCAGGTCAAACTGTTACAGGTGGAATTATTACCATTACAGATTCTAATTGGTTAATGAGTTTTACTTGTAATCGTCAACCACATTTTCCTACACAACCAGATGATATTTTAGTACTTTGGGTTTATGCATTATTTATGGATAAAGAAGGAAACTACATTAAGAAAACAATGCCTACTTGTACAGGAAACGAAATCCTAACAGAATTATGTTATCATTTAGGAATTGAAGACCAAATAGACGACGTTATTGAGAATACAATCACTCGTTCTGCTTATATGCCTTACATCACATCTATGTTTATGCCTAGAGCAAAAGGAGACCGCCCACAAGTAGTTCCAGATGAGTGTAAGAATCTAGGTTTAGTAGGTCAATTTGTAGAAACCAATAACGATGTAGTTTTCACAATGGAAAGTTCTGTTCGTACCGCACGTATTGCAGTTTATGAATTACTTAATTTAAATAAGCAAGTTCCAGACATTAATCCATTACAATACGACATTCGTCATTTATTAAAAGCAACTAAAACGTTGAACGATGATAAACCATTCATGGGTGAAGGTTTATTGAATAAAGTTTTAAAGGGAACTTATTTTGAACATATTCTACCTATTGGATCAGATTCACCACAAGAGGAAGAAGAAAAAGAATCTTTTCTATTAGAACAATTTGGTAAATTCAAAGAATGGGTAGGACATTTTAGAGGTTAAAATCACCCACAATTCAATCCTGAATACCAATGCTATAAAACTAATAAAAGCTTCTAAATCTTTAGTGATTTAGAAGCTTTTTGAGTATTACTATATTTTTTCTATTTAAAAACTATACCAGCTTTTATTAATAAATATTAGCTATAGTGATATTATTATTGAATTATTAAAGGTTTTATTTCAAATTCTGATTCAATATTTTCCTTTAATTTTAGAAATTCTATTGTATGCATACTATGCAAATCAACATCAGTTAATCCAAATGGTCCATTTTTCTCAGTAATATATAGTCCATTTTCAAGCTCAATTATTGCTTTCTCCATTTCATCAAGTTCATTTTCGAAATATTTAAAATGATAATTAATGATTTTTAAATTTAAAATTAATTCTATTAGTTTAGATTCAACTTTCCTTGCTAATTCAAACTTTTTTAAAGTTTCACTTTCATTCCATTCTTCTGTTGGAAAGTAAGGAATTTGAATTACTTTATCATTATCAATTTTTATAAAAGACTCAAACTCCTGTAATCCATATTTATTTTCTGGGTTATAACAATATTTTATTTCGGTTATAATTTTTCCAATACTATCAGTCAGGGTCATTTTACAAAATTAAACTTAACAATATTTCTTTACAAGAATAAACAAAACCTGTTTTACAAAAAAGTTGTCATTACTATATATCCTTCAACAACACCCCAAATATACACAATCTCAACAACTCCCAATACCCCACAAAAAAAGCTCTTATCAAAGAGCCATTTGGTTAAAAAACTGTTTTGGATAATAGAATTTATTTCCAAACTTAATATAAGGAATCTTATTCGTTTTCCTCATCCGATACAACGTTTTGTCACTTACGTTAAGCAAACTTTTTAGGTCTGCATTATCATAGAATTTCTGACTTTCTTCTAACAGTAGAAAAGTTTTTTGGAATTCTAGTAGCAGGAGTTTCATATCCTTCAATGCCTCTCCATCATTTTGTAAAAATAAATCATTTTTCATATATTTAGTTAGGGTTAGGACTAACTAATTTACAACATAAACATATAATAACCAAATATTTACAAATCTAATAATATTCCTCTACGCATAATCAAGCTATCACCCTACTTTTTGTAGAGTACTCAAATCGATTATGTTCGACAATAAACCAATGTATCGTTGAACAGTTTTAGGATTAAAACCATAAATACAAGCAAGGTTCTCCCAGAATTTTACACCAAACATAAAGATGAAAAAAAAACACATATTCACTTTGCAAAAAAAATACCACATAGAAACATAGAACCAAATGATTTTGCTTTCCAATTAGTAGTCTACCTATTCGTATTTTCAACTAATTTTTACAAGCCATCACAACTAAAACTATGTTTCTATGTGGTCAAAATAAATTTGAACAACATCTATAAAATTCTATTTTCGATACGATTCTTCTTCACTCTTCTACGCCGTTAAACAAAGTATTGTACCGAAAAATCACTCCAATCAACGAACTTCATTTTACTACTACCTCACTACTACCTTTACACAACCATATACTCGCCAAGATAAATACTGGTACTCGCCATAGCCTTTGTTTCACTATTCAGAAACGCCCAAAAATTCACTTTTTTGCCATTGTAATACGTTGGTAAAGTAACATCTATAATCATAGAATCACGAGTTACAACATTCTGAAACACTTCGAACGAATTTAGTTCCTCGCAATAACAAACAAGATTCACAAAATCCGAAGGTTGCGCATTGCCTTGCCCAGAATTATCTTCCCAATTCATTTGGAAACTATCCCCACCTGCCGTCTCTATCGTAGGTTGTAAAAAGCCAACCAAATCGCCTTTCGACACCAATACACGCTCTAATACAATAACAGGTAAACCATTCTCCATTTCCAATGCATTGTTCAGCATATAAGAAGTCGCGATGTTGTAGCGCGATTTTAGCCCGACTCTATTCCCAAAATATAAATTAAGAATAAGACGAATTGGTTGCAAAAAACCAATAATTTTCTTAAATTTGATTTGTTGCATCAATTGCAAATCAGTAGGTTGGCTTTTAGATTTTTTTGGCAAACTACGGATAATGTCTTTGCCGCGCCAATTAACGCCTACTACAGTTCCTACTTTTCCTGAGAATCCACCAAGGATTCCTTTTTTAATTTCTGCCATAATTGCAAGTTTTTATTGTTAATATTCATAAAGTTAGCAACAGAAACAACACCATTTACAAAAACACAATTTTGTGCCCGCATTTGCCCTGCTCTGCCCGCATTTGTCCACTTCTGTCCAGTTACTTTTTACACAATACTAGTAATATGACAAAATAAAAACCTCGCTAACCTCTTATTTATAAGAGCTACAGAGAAATTGAATTTTTGGTCAATTTTGGTCTTGTTCGACCATTGTTCGACCATTGTTCGACGAATCTTCGGAAAAACGGCATTCTCGTCGAAGAACGGTCGAAGAAAACACGAACAAAAGTGGGAGGAAATTGAAATTGTAAAAATAAAATGATGCAAGAATACTTTGTTTCGCTATCCATACATTCATTATTACATTCTACATCAAATTACTTCGTGATACATGAATATTGTTTTTATAAGTATCTTATTTACAAAAAAATAATTATATTTGCTTCTAATTTTACGAAATGCGGATATAGTTGATTTTTTACGAAACAAAAGCTAGATCAGTTTCGTGAAAAAACAATGTTAGCTGCAAGGCTACACAACACCGCTAATAGACAAACATCCCTTGAAATAATAGGGAGCTGACCCTATTAAGGTATCAGTCCCCCTAATAAAGAACAAAATTTCTATTCAACGCCTAACTGTAATTTTGCAGCACTAAGATGCATTTCATCTTGCGTTTCTAAAGCAAAATACCCATAAGCTAAAGGTGCGGCAGCAGCTCGCTCAACTGCTTGTTCAAACAGTTTATCCCATACTTCTCCACCTTGTTTTTCGTACTCTGAAATCAAAGCTTTGAGACTTTCTTCACCGAAAACAGTAACGTGTCCTGAAAAATCTTGAGCGATATCGCTAACTTGTGCCGTTGACCAATCGATAATTCCACACAATTCTCCATTATGATGAGTAAGTGTATGACCTGCATACAAATCACCGTGAATGAATTTTGTAAAATTCGGCCATAAGGCATCATTATCCACCCATTTTTGGTATCGATTTTCTAATTCGGTACTTATACCTAATTCAGATTTCACCAAAAGCAATCTTTCTGAAATCTCATTTCTGGCTTGTTCTGCCGTCAACACTTTTAATCCGTTACTAAGAACCTCTTGCGTTGGAATGGAATGAAGTTCAACCAAAACCTTCGTCAACGATGGAATGTAAAGTTCGCTTTCTTTAGGCATATTCCAGGTTACTTCGTAGGTCTCAGTATCATAAGTTAGCGCAGGTTTTCCATCAAGCAAAGGATAGGCTACAAGTTCTTCATTAGCTATACGCCAGTCAGGAACTTGTACCGAAAGGTATTTCGACACCAATTGAAGAATACGTTTCTCATTCGCAATCTGTTCGCCTAAGTCTGTTCTTCTTGGGATACGCAACAACCACTTTGTCCCATCCTTATCTGTAGCGAAACCAACCTTAAAGTCAATTCCCATATCGTTAAAACTCATTTCATCCGAAAGAAATAAACCATTTCTTTCCGCTATTTTTTGAATATCTCTATTTTTCATTATTTAAACTTTTTTGATTTTACCTAATTGCATTAAGTTGCGAGTGCTAAACGAAAGAATACCCACAACGATTGCCAAACAACCGCTTATAATAAACGTACTATTTACACCAATACCTTCTGCAATTAGACCTGTGAATAATAAACCGATTACACTTGGCAAAACTGCCAAACTGTAATAAAGTGAAAATACACGTCCTAATTTTTCAGGACTTACCTCTGTTTGTACAATTGCTGTAAAACAGCCATTGAAAATGGACAGGCTGATACCACCAATGGCAGTTACGATCACAAATCCTACAAACCAACTTGCGGGTAATACACCACTCAAAATAAATGTAAGTCCCAATAATACATACATAACATTGACTGCGACTACTTTTGAGCCTTTCAATTTGAAAATACTCAGGATAACACCGCCAATAAGCATACCTCCGCCCCAAACTACTTCTACAATTCCCATCTCCCATTTTCCTCCTGCATAATGCCCAGTTGTAAGCAACGGAAACATAATGGCAGCTGGCATTATAACAAATGTTATCGCCATTGCATAAAGAAAAAGATAACGCAAACCTTTGTTTTTGGAAACAGTCTGAAACCCTTCCGAAAAATCTGTAGCAATAGAATGTGCAGACGATTTTGACTTCGTAGCCACATTGGGAATTTTCACAATCACGAGTGAAAGAATAGCCAGCAATGCTCCAATCAAATCCAAGTACAATACTTTTGAAATAGGAAGATAAGCAATGGCTAATGTGCCAATGGCAGGACCACCAATACTGCAAACCGAATGTAACACCTGATTAATTCCTGCTACCTTTATCAATTCATTTTGGGGTACAATCAGCGGAGCAATTGCCTGTAGTGCCGGAGCGTGAAAAGCATTACCAACAGAGCGTAAACCCAATAAAATGTAAATCCATATCAGATTAACATTTTCATTTTGTAAAATGACGAGTAACAAAAGGGCACAGAGAGCTATAAAAGCATCCGAAAAAATCATAACGTACTTCCGATTGAGACGGTCAACATATACACCTGCTATTAAGCCTATCAATGCTTGAGGTAACATAGCTGCTATTCCTGCGTATGCTAAAACTTCGGCTGAATTGTACTCCAGACTAAGCCATATAACAATAGCAAACTGAACAGCATAACTTGTGAGCATTGAAGCAAACTGTCCAGCCCATATATACATATAGGTCTTAAACCATTTACGGTTTTCCATAAAAACTTGATTAAATTATACAACAAAATAATTGTAGCATAATACTATAGAGTACTATACCATAAAAGTGGGGTTTAAAGAGAATAACCCTATTATTTAATCCAAGGCTTTGCCACGTGTTGTATACTTTTTGGAAGTGAAGCCACAAAAGTACAAATTATTATCTTAAAAAAATAAGCTATTTTAGCAAAATTAAGCCCAGCAGCTAACAAGGTATTGCCAAAAGCGGGGCTGAACGGCTTCGATTGGACATTTGTGCAAGGTTAAACATTCGTTCTTCGGTTAAACTTTAGTGCTAAAAAACCCCGCCTTCGGCAATACCCAAACCGTTGGTGGCAATTTTTAACAGCATGACGTCCAAGATTTACGATTTATTAAAATAGTTTTGTAGAACATATTTTTCAAAGTTCTCAAATAAAGTCACTCACTACGAAAGAGATTAAATCGTATTTTGTAAACAAATTGATTAGATAAATGATTACCAATAAGGGAACTAATTCCAACCTACTGCAGGTAGCAGATTAATTAATTTAAAACAAAAAATTACATGAAAAGATTAGTTTTCACATTAGGTTTTATGCTAATAGGAACATTTACTTTTGCTTCAAGTGAAAAGATTGAAGTATCAAAGATTGAAGAATCTAAAACTATTGTTCAAAAAGAAGATTGTGAAGCAAAAAGAGCTTTAACAATTGAAGTATTTGAAGAGGCTAACTTAGGATTATCTTCAAATGAGTTAATTGAACTTGGAGACGCTATGTATAATATTTGTACATTTAACAATATGAATAGATAATCATTATTTTTTTATTTTGATCCTTTAATTATTAAAGGATCAAAATAAATATTAATTATAATTTAAGTATGAAAACAATTAAAATTTTATTATTATTACTATTTACTTATAATCTATCTGCTCAAGAAATAGCAAATACATTTATATATAAATTTTATAATGCTTATGACTCTGAAAAAATTACAGCTTTAAATAAAAAAGGAATTTATGTAAAATTTGACGATTCAATTACATATATACTTGAACAAAATGATTCAATAGGAACTTTTAAAGCCGAGTCTAAACTAAATAATTCTCAAGGTACTAGCGTCGATTTAACAGAAGTATTTATAAAATCTCAAGGAGATTTTTTTTATGATTACAAAAAAAATATTGTTTTGAATAGTAAAAGAGATTACGTAATTAAAATTGATGAAAATGATTTTACTTGGGATATTATTGCAGACAACATTTCTTGTATGGAGGAACGTATATGTAAAAAAGCTAAGTTTACAAAAATAGAAAAAGGGGTAACAAAGGATAGAGAATATACAATTGAAGTTTTATATGATGACAGTTACCCAAAGAATGTATTACCATTTGGACTTTTAGGTCTTAAAGGATTAATTGTTAAAATTAATTTTAATGGCAATCAAGAAGTTATCTTAGAAGATATGAAATATAATAAAAACATCAAAATAAAACCTTTAAAAGATAATAGAAAAATAATAACTCAAAAAGAATTAGATGAAATTTTAAACAATAAAATGCTGGAAATGAGAGAAAAAAGAAATTCAAGAGTTATTATTTCTAATTAAAACTGCCACCAATAACTAAGCTTTCGTCTTG
>NZ_DLJI01000006.1:0-10743 GCF_002484185.1 Empedobacter sp. UBA7620
GGAATGTATTTACGCGTAAACGCATTGTTATACTGAGATTTCTTTTCTGATAAACCATATAAAATGGTTACACTAACAATTCCAATTAAAATAAGAAAGAATTGTTGAATGATATAGCGTTTCCATATTTGAGAATTGTTTGCTATTCTAATGCCAATTAAAGCTAATCCTACAAAGACACCATTAAAAAACAAATGTTCCGTCCATCCCATCTTTTCTAAAACTCCACCACAAGAACAAGGTGTAAATGCCGTGAAATGTAGAATAATCACAATATAGGTGGTAAACATCACCATCAATAAAAGCGAAAGTTGTAAGGCTAGTTTTCTAAATCGGTCAAACATCAAAAGAAGTGCAACCACCAGTTCTATTATTATAACTCCATACGAAATAGGAATCGCATAACTGGCTAATAAGGGCGATTGTCCTAATTGCGTTTGAAAAGTTTCAAAATCAATCAGTTTGCTTACTGCAGCATAGACAAATAAAACAATAAAAAGGTAGCAGATGAGTGATTGGATAAAAGGAAAATATCTTCTCATCTTGATGTGTTTTTGGGTTTAAAGAATACTACTCCCCTCCTTCTTCAGTACGTTTGATATATGGATCTTTTTCCTTTGGAGGATCAGCTTCATTTACTTCTGTTTCTGAATAAATTGATATACTATCATTTGTTGAAATCGTATCTCTTCTCTGTAAAAGCAAAGTATTTATAGATTCAATTTGTTGTTCCTCTTCTTCAATACAGTTATAGAATAAACAGCTAACAACTACTATAATTAAAAAATAGATTTTTGTTTTCATATGATAAGTTTTAATGTTTGGAGTTTTAAAATTATGTCTTGTAGAAGAGAATTAATGCAAACAAGTACTACAAATACATAAATGGAATAACGGATTTATAAATCCGTTGTTTTTGTAAAATAATTAACTGAATTACAGTATTTTGTAAAATGAATTTTTTTATTTATTTTAAAAAAATTGAATAAAAAATATACTTTTGATAATGACGAATTTATAAATACTTCATTTTGAGCATTTGTTTTACAAAATTTCTTTGTGTAAAAAAGCTATTTTCCGTTATACTCTATTTGTTTAATTTACTAATTTGAAGTATCTTACCAATTATTCTGCTACTGTTTTCATTAAATTTTAAGCTTATGAAAACATATCTACAACTAATAATAGGATTAATATTGTTCAGTTTAAGCATAGAAAATGTTTTCGCAACTGATATTTTGAGTGCTCAAACCAATGAATATCTTGTTCAAAAAATTGATTCCTTTCAATATGATAAAAATAATCCCCAGGTATGGAAGTATCTCAATGCGTATATCTTAAAAGCTAAAATTAGAAAGGATAACGAGACGTTATTTTATGGCTATAAAGAAGGTATTTTTTATTCAAATGATTATTCTAATAAGCTAAAATATGCAGATAGTACGATTGTTACTGCTCAGAAAACACAAAATAATGATTTTGTTATTCAAAGCTACCTTTCGAAGGGATTAATTCATTTTCAATTCAAAAAATTTCAACCAGCTTTAGAAAATTATTTAATTGCTGAAAGGAAATTAAATAACAAATCCTCCGAATATATCTCATATAAAGTAATTTTCAATCTTGCTTTAATAAAATTTCATTTAAAACAATTCAGTGAATCGGATGTATTGTTTCAAAAATGCACCTCCTATTTTGAGAAGAATAGTTCCGATGAAAATCATCATGCTTATTTTTTGAATTCAATTTATTACAGAACTCAAGTTCTTCAATTTCAACAAAAATATAAATTAGCAAGTCAACTTAATCGACAAGGCTTGAGATTGAGTCAACAAAAAGAAAATACATATTTCATTCATTACTTTTGGATTTCTACAGCAATTGATTACTATTTCAATAAAAATTATGAAAAAGCAATCTACATATTAACTAAAGAAATTCATTATGTAAATAAACAAGAGGATTTTTATACATTAAGCAAAGCATATTTCTATCTTGGAAAATCATATGAGAAATTAAATCAATTTGAAAAATCCATTGAATATTTTGAAAAAATAGATCAACTTTTTAATCAATATGAATTTTTGGACAGTGAAGTTCGCCCTGCATATAAGGGTTTAATAGATAATTCTGCAAATAAAAATGATTTTCAAAATGAGCTTTATTATATCAATCAATTGCTTAAATTAGATAGTCTTACTCAACGAAATATCGTAAAAATAACTCCAATAATTCAAAAAGAATATGATGAAAAAGAATTATTGAAATTAAAGAAAAATGTAGAATACAAACTTCTTTTATATCCAGTTTTAAATGGAGTAATGATTTTAGTAAGTTCAATTATGGCTTTTTGGATTTATAAACGCCTTATTAAGAAAACTTCTATAAAGAAAAAGATATCTGTTCCGCAACCAATAATAGATATTCCACCAGAAGTTGTACTGGATATTACAAGACAATTAGACGAATTTGAAGCCAATCAACTTTTTCTAGAACCTACTTTAACATTAGCACAATTATGCAGATCATTCAAAACTAATTCGGCTTATCTATCAAGGATTATTAATTCACAAAAAGGAACAAATTTTTCAAATTATATCAATCAACTTAAAGTGAATTATATTCTGAACCTTCTTAATAATTCAAAGAAATTTCATCAACATTCTCTTAGAGATTTGGCTGAATTAGGAGGATTTTCTTCTGCTAGGCATTTTTCTGATGCTTTTTTTCAAGTAACTTCGTTACGTCCTTATGAATACATTAAACAATTGAAAAATCAATTGAACAACAATAATTAGAATTATAGTAGGAATTAAAATAATTGTTATTTCTTCTGTTCTATTACAAAAGAACTTTCACCTTGTTTGTTGAGTTTGATTATTGCATTAAACTTTTTACCTGATTTGAGTTGAAATCCTTTTATTAAGGTTGTAGCTCCATTATTGATTAAGTTTTCGGTATCTTTTATTGAAAGTTGCACACCGCAAATATTTCTATATTGCATCCAATTACATACTGGTTCTGTACATTTAATCATATTATCATCGATTGCCAATTGAGCTTTTTTACATTTAGGACAGATCAATATTGATAATAAGTTAGATTGTTCAATTTGAATAGGTAAATTATGATGATAAACTGAACCAAATAATTTTAATCCTTTTTCTGTAGGTATTAAGAATCTATTCTCTAATCTAACATAATTATTGATCACTAATTCTTCAATAACTTTTTCGTTTTGCTCATCTTTTCCTAAAGCTTTCATCTCTAATAATAAACTTATGAAATCTAATAATTTTGGAGGTTTTGTTTTCTTTTCGTTTATCGAAAACTGTTTTATTTTTAGTTCATCTCCCAATTTTAATGAGGGTAATTCTGGTAAAATAATTAAATCTCTAGAAAAGTTTCCCTGTATTGATCGCCAGCCACTACCTACAATTCTACAATATTCGGCCTTGAATTCATAGTGTAATATTTCCAAGTTAACTATTACAATTTCTTTTATAGATTCTTGAGATACTGCTTCCAAAAATCGAAATACAATCATATTATAAATGATTTTTTCTTTTACAGATAATGCAGATGGTATTTTATCTGTAATTAATATTCCATGCTGATCTTTTGCCTTTTCATCATTTACAATCCTTTTATTTAGGCTACCTTTCCTAAGTTCATTTGTAATATTTTTATAGTTTTCTCTTTCATTTAAAGCATGGATGAGTTTTGGAACAATAGTCCAAAATTGATTGTTAATAAACGCACTCTCTGTTTGAGGATTTGTAATAAATTGGTTTTCGTAAAGTTTCTCGGTAATTCTTGACGTTTCCTCAAAAGATATATTATATTTTGAATATACTTCATATTGTAAATCAATACGATTAAATAATAAAGGTGGTTCTTCTATACAATTTCCTATCTTAATATCAATCACTTCAGCTTTTCCTATTCGATGGATTGTTTTTAATACAGGTTTTATTTGCTTTTCATCTTCAAGGTTTAATTGGCTTTTAAATTGAATAAAAGATTTGGTATGCAACAACTCTAACACATAAATATTTTTTTCTTTACAATTAACCTGTTCCAAGTATCGTTGACAAATAAGCGTCAAAGCTGAAATGAAAACTTCTCTCTCTACTTTAACGCTATTTTCAGAGTTAATTTCATCTTTTACAATAGTTTGATTTTTCAACTCTTTTTTCATAATAAATTTCTTTATATTATACTTTTCGACTCTTCGATTTAGTAGTCTTTGGAAGGCTTTCTGTAAAATTTTTTGCCTGTTTCTCTTTAGGCGATTGTTGTTTAGATTCCAAAGGTTTATTAATTTGTTTTGTTGATTCATTCGTTTTTCCTTCAGAATTTACAGCAACTTGCGTTTTATGTTCTTCATTTGGTTGTGCAGCCTCTTTTAATTGATTTGGAAATATAAATTGAGTTTTTCCTAATTCTTTGTTGAAAGAAATGTAGCCTTGATAAGTCTGTCCTTTTTTATCTATTAAACCATCTATAAAGACTGTTTTTCCATCTTTAAGTTCATTATATTGTTGTTCTGAAAGTTCTTTATTTCTAAAAATTTTAGGCGCTTCAAAATTCTTAAATTCTTCTCGATTTGATTTTATATTTTGTACCTTATTAATCTTATTATCAAATTGAAACTCTACATAGCGCTTATCTGCATTAAATTGAACATTTGCTGAAAATTCTGTTCCTTTAATAGAAGTCATACCTTCTAAATACAACGATTTCCCTTCTTTTAAGGTTTGTTTTTGTTCTTCATTTAATAGAACTCCTTTTATTTCATCTGGAATTTTAATGAATTCAGTTTTTAAGGCAATCAATTCATTTGTTAATTGATCTACACTGATAATGGAAGGAATTTTCTCTCCTGTTTTGGTGTTCGTTAAATCGACAACTCTTCCCATATTTCCAGTACTCAAAAGGTTTTTCTTATCTTCATCTGTAAATTGATGTCCAAAAAATTCATAGTTTAAATTGGGTTCTTTTCGGATACCATGTAAAGCGGGTACAACTTTATCATCTACTTGTTGTAACGACAATCTAACATCTGTTCTGAGTATTGCTGAACCAAAATTGATGCTGATTGGGATAAGCTGATTGGTTTTATATCCTTTCAATAATGGATCTAATTGATTTAATTTTTCTAATCGTTCTTGACTTAATCCTAAATTTTTCATTGTATCCCAATCAATTTGGACTGGATCAAAACGATAGTCTGTTTTTTCTGTTTCCATTTTATCTTCGTTTTTTGATTTTTTTTGTTGATGTGTGTCTGGGTTAATTTTATATTGTTCGAGACTTTGCTCATTTTCAGGTTGTGGAGATTTATAGTGATTTTGAATCTCTTTTGCCTTATCAACTGCTAATGAATCTGGTACTTTGAAAAAAAGGAAATTAGTTGGATCCTTTAGTTGGCTATAAAAGTTTGAAAAGAAGTTCGATAAAAAATTACCATGTTTATCAATTCTTAGAAATTGATTTTCATTCTTTTTCGTTGGATCTACAGTTTCCATTTCTCCTTTCTCATTAAGACTTTTTACTGCTTGAATTTTCATTTTATCCTTATCCAAAACCAATAGGATATCTGAGATTTGTGCTGATTGCTCTACGTTTTCTGTTGAATTATCACTCATTTTATCTGATTTTTAAATTTATAATCGAAAATAAAAGATTGATAAAAACAAGTTTTGATCTGACAGCTATTGGTAATGATTGTCATTCATTGGCTTTTCTTTTTGAAGCAGAAGAATTAAAACTATTCCGAATAAATTGATGAACATCAGATAATTTATAATATAATTTACCGCTTATTGTGTAGTATGGAAGTCGTCCTTCTGAGCGGTATCGTTGCAAGGATCGATTACTGATTTTTAACATTTGAAGTACATCTTGATTGTCCAATAATTCTTCTCCATCAAGTGTTGTTTTATTTTTTTGAAAATCGTTTATGTTTTCTCCTAACAAATCAAGGCGAGTCATCAAACGTTCCATCCAAGCCAAAAATTCCATGCGATCAATATTCATATAAAATCCTTTAGTGTTAATAAAATTTATACGAATTTCAATGGTTGAAATCATTCATAAAGCCAAGTAATGCCAATTGGTAAGAGAGTTTATTTTAGATAGTAGAGTAAAATATGCTGATTGATAGTAGAAAACTTTATTTGAATTGAGTTGTAAATCAATCATTAAAAGGTTTACCAATTGGCATAAATGGGTATTGAATTTACATTTCTCTATCCATGTATTCCTCTAATGAGAGTTTGAGATAATCTAAGAAAATAGTTCGCGAACCGCTTCTAGATTTCATACGGTGAAAAGAATGGTGAACATCACCCAATGGAATTTTAAATAAAATTTGAAAAACGAGACTTAATTTTCTAATACCAATTTTACCATGAGAAATTGCTCCAGATGCATAAAGAGCATAAATTAATTCAATCAGTGCGTTTTTACTATCTGTCCAGGATAAATCTTTTTGCGAATTTTCAGATTTTAATATTCCATTTTCGGAATCTTCGTCTGGATTGATTTTGGTTATGAGGTAAGAATATAAGAGTTCGGAGGAAATAATTCTTGCAATTTTATAATCGTAAAAGGTTGAGAATTCAGGATCAATTTCAAATACTACGCTATTGAGCCCTTCATGAAAATTAATATTTCCTCTCTTAAAATAGGTTTCATCTCGATCTTTTCTACCTGAACGATAGTACCTGTAAAAATCAGAGCTACATATATGTTCCATAAATTCGCGTTTGAGATTTACCAATTGCTTAGAAAAAAAATTGTAATACATTTTACCTTCTTGAAAAGGACAGTTCGTTTCAATTCGATAAATTTTATTGTAATAAATTAATTTACCCAGAATTTGAGGTTTAATTTTCTTGAAAAAGTATATTTCTTCTTCTTGATTGTTAAATCCTTTTTTTGATGAAGTGCTCCTTACTTCATACAATAAATTCTGTAAAAACGTAATCATTTGATATAAAGCATCAATTATATTTCTAGTTAATAAATCTACTTTTTTTTCTTCATTCTGTATTTGTTCCAATACTTTAAAGTAAAAATTTATGTTCCATAAAAACAATACTTTAGTGTTAAGTATACAATTTATATCATGTTTATCAGTAAACTATTATTGTTATAATTAATACTTTTTAGTATTTTATAAGAAATATTTATGGTCTTTTTAAAGAATCAACATGGTTTGGATTAATCTTATTAGCTAAATTTATTTATTATATTAAGATTGATGCATATTTATATAAAAAACACTTCTAAAAAATCTAGAAGTGTTTTAAAATAATAGCTGAATAAAAATAAAATTTCATTAAATATTTTAAATTATGGCTTTTCTAAAACTAAAATAACCGAAGAAGTCTTTGCCATTACGTTATTTAGATTAGTAGTGATAATAGGTTTACCTATATTTAGGGTAGTACCTGTTGGTATATTTCTCTCAGCACATGCAAATTTTATAGTATGCTCTCCAAGTGCCATATTTGAAAGCGTCGCATTCAAATTCAATGTTCTATAATTACCTACTCCCGCATTTACAGTACCCAATCGAACAAAATCTAATTTATCATCTAAATATATTCCACAGGCAAAACTACTGTTCTGATCACTTGTTTGTACCAATGTTTGCACAGAAATCGTAACTAAGTTTACTGATTTTGATATTTTAATTTTCTGATTTAAATCCGAAAGCTCTTTCCAATGTGAAGCCATTGCTTGTCCTTTAGTATATGGTACAGCAAGGGTACTTGAACTACTTGTTCCCGGAAAACTTACACCATTAAAGGTTGAATTAACATAAGATCCGGTCAAAACCATTCCTTCCAAAAAACCCTCAGGTAAATCAAAATTCTTCCAGAAATTGTTATTTAAGGCATTTCCTGAAATTAAATCGCCTTGTTTACCAGCTGTTCCAATTTTTGCATCTGTTCCGTTGAATCTGATTTCTTTGGAAACATTTGTCGTACCATTTATATCCAACGTGGTATGAGGTTTCTCAGTTCCTATTCCTACCTGAGAAAATAAATTTGGACTGATTGCGACTAAACAGATAAATATCTTATTTTTCATAATGGGTTAATTGTTAGTTATAAACAGGTTCATTATTATTAGGATCTGGTATTTCCAATACTTCTACTCTTAAAGTTGACTGCGCCATAAAATCGTTAATATTTGAACGAACGGCTTTTCCAACTCCAAAAGTACTTGTTCTAGTATTTGTGAATCCACCTATAGAGGCTCTTCTTCTACAAGCAACTTTTGCCGTATATTCTTTTTTAGCAAGGTTCTCAGCTGAACCAAGTAAAGTAAATGTATAAAAAGGACCTACAGAAGCAGTAGGTTGATTTAATGTAAATGTTCTTACTCCTTTTAATTGATCATCCACAAATACTCCGCACGCAAAATCAACACCTTGATCGATTGCATTAGAGTTAATATGAACCACCGTTTCAAAAACCAACCCGATTTTATTCACAGAATTGTTTACTTTAAATGTTTTTGTTAATCCATCAATTACTCCACTACTATCCGCAGAGCTTCCTAAGAAATTGGATAAAGGCATATTTTTTGTGTACAGTGTTCTACTCTCTGTATTATTATACTTTAATTCCAACCCAACATCAGTACTAGACGCCTCATAGTTTATAAGATAATACGTTTCAGGCTTGAACTCAGGTCGTCTTAAAACTTTCCACGTCGGAGGTTGGTTCTCTCCTTGAGAGACTAAAACCGATCCTACTTCTCCTAATTTTCCAATAGTTGTTTCGTCTCCTCCCAAATAGATTTTACTTCTAATCCCTAAATCTCCCTGAACATCCAAAGTCGTTCTTGGTGTATTGGTATTGACACCTACTTGAGCAAATAAAGAAGAACTAATAAATACTAAATTTATTAGTAGTATATTACTGAATATTTTCATACTTAATTATCTTGTCACTTTTACTAATTCGCTCACATCAAATTTCAATACAGATTGTAACATAAAATTATTTGTTACTGCTGAAGCATTCAATGCGCGCCCTATTACTAAATCCACATTAGTACCTGATGTAGAAATTCTTCTACATCCTACTTTCAATGTATGTTCACCGGTAGTTACATCATTTACCGTATAATTTAATGTATAAATAGACTGATTGCTGGCTCCTTTACCAGGAATTCCGTCAATTTGGTCCGCTCTTAATGCAACCAAAACATTATCAATAAAAATACCACACATAAATTTTATGTTTTGATTTGGAGAAGTCCCAGTGTTTCCTGATTCAACTCCTGTCTGAAACATAATGTTGACTTTATTTTTTGGATCATCTACAGTAAATTTTGTACTTAAATCGGATGACAATTCTTTCCACTTAGATGATGTTGTCACTAATAGTTCTCCTAAAGAGCTGGTCGCGATGCCATCGTTGCTATTCGTATCAAATAACAGCCCATTCTCACTTGTATTGATAAAACTACTCGTGGTTCTATATTCACCATTTTCATAAAATCCCACTTTGGCATTCTTCCATAATGGAGCACTCCCATCCCCTTGAGAAACAAGGATGTCATTGTAATTTCCGGTATTACCATCAGTAGTTTTTGAACCTCCTACCTTTAGTTCTTTTCTAAGCATAATATTTCCATTAACATCAAGAGATGACTGTGGCACCTCTGTACCTATTCCTATTTGAGCTGAAACAAATTTGGAGAGAAATAAAAGCAAAGAAAAAGCTTTTGTTTTTTTCATATTTAAATTTTAATTGGTTGATAACTACCTTAATAAAAGGATTTTCAAAAGTAAAAATGTATATTTATACATAAAATGATAACTATCATATTAGAATATATTTAACATTTTAATGAATAAAAAAACTTATAGTTGGGCAATAATATATATACTTTTTGCGCATTTATTAAATATTGAGTTATAATTACTCTATTTGAGAAATATGAAGTTTTTTTTATATTTAACTATAAATCAACACTTAAACTTTACTTAGTGTTTATATAATCTTATTATAATTAAATATCACTTTAATAAATTTATACTTTATTCAAGATTGTAATTTATTCAAAATCTGTTAATTGATACATTATATCAAAAAGATTTACAAAACTAGAACTTGGTATTTACAATATTTATAACTAAATAGACAATCATATAGTGAAATAATGGATAATACATTTTAATATCAATAATTTATGTTATATACCTTTCCAATTCAATCATAATAATTATTTTCTATCATTAAAGAAATTTTTAAACTTAATATTACTCTCTATTCGAATAAACAATTGATAACTAACATTATTGGCTCAGTTTTAGTATGTGTTTTTTAAACCACACAACTAAATAATATGGATTTACATTCTGGATTACCTTTTTGGATTGTTAAAAACGAATTTTTCGACTTATATCATCCTCTTCGCAAAAATTATAAAATAGATGTTGCCATCATAGGATCTGGAATTACAGAGGCTTTAGTTGCGCACGAATTATGTGAAGCAGGTATAGAATGCGCTCTTATCGATAAACGAACAATTTCTACAGGAAGTTCTGTAGCAAGTACTGCTCAATTGCAATACGAAATTGATACCCCATTAAGTAAATTAATAAATATTGTTCCCGAAAAAATTGCTATTGATGCTGATTTCAATTGCTTGGAATCTATTACAGATATAGAAAATATATTCAAAAAAACTAATATTGATGCTGATTTTACA
>NZ_DLJI01000044.1:0-4161 GCF_002484185.1 Empedobacter sp. UBA7620
TACAACGGCAAAGAGTTACAGGATGAATTAAACCTAAATCTGTACGACTACGGTGCACGAAACTATGACCCTGCAATTGGTAGATGGTTTAACATTGACCCGCTCGCGGAGAAATTCATTAATACAACTCCTTACAATTATGTTCTAAATAATCCTGTCAATATGATTGATCCTGACGGAATGGAGGCTCAAGATATATGGGGTAGAAACCGTTATAATGAAATGGGAATGTATATTCCTCCTCATGAAAGGGGTTCAAAAGATGGGAATGATAATGGTTATGAAAGAGATGGAAATGGAGGCTATAAAAAAGTTAATAATTTAGGTGGCGATGATAAAGATTATCTTTTTGAAAATGGAAAATTAGTAGATTCTAAAGATGTTACCGAAAGTGCTCATGAAAGAACTTTAAGAACATATGGAATTAAAGGGCCTTCTTCCTTAAATTTAATAGAAACTGATGTAATTGGTCCTGCGATAGCTTTAAGAGGTTTAGCGATTGGAAGTTTTAAACTTTTAAATGGAGGTTGGTCATTATTAAAATCAGCTGTCTTTGCGAAAAATTTAGTTAAAATTGCTCAAATAGAGGATGATGTAATGATTTTTACTGCTAAAATAGGAAATGAGACAGTAGAAGGAGTTACTAATTTCATTGTAAAAGAAAATCAATTACATTTAAATCAGTTACATCTTCAAGGTTCTTCTGGAGGGCAAATTGGTCGTCAAAATTTATGGAAAATGGCAAAAGATTTAGGAAAACAATTTAAAGTAGAAGAAGTTATTATACAAGGAGGTAAAAGAACTACAGGTAAATATAAAGGTCAAATACCTTCACCTATTAAAATACCAGTTAATTAATGGAAATATTATTAGAAAGTTGGAATGAGGGATTCCAAAAAGTATGTTTAACAAAATTGCAAATGGATTTATTAAAATTATCTTTAAAAGAATCAAAAAATAATGTTGATAATCTATTAGATGGGAAAAAAGTTATTATAAGAATTAATGACATTGAATTAGGTAATCTTTTTATTAAAGAAATTAATAAAATTGGTGTCAATGCTGTAGTACTTGAATAAGATACTCTTCCAATCGTATTATTTTAAATAAAATAATACACAATAAAGAAAAAGGCAAACGTTTGTTTGCCTTTTGTTATTTTATCAGTTTTAGTAAATCTTTTATTTCTTTATCGGAGATAGAATTTTGCTCGCTTTTATCGTAAAGAGAAAGTAGATAAACTGTTTCGTTTTCAATAAAAAGATGCGTTATTACTCTTGCTCCACCGCTTTTACCTTTTCCTTTCGATTTTATTGTCAAACGTTTGTTTGCCTTTTATTATTTTACAAAATTCTCTCAAATTATATCATTTAACGTAAAAATATTACATCTAAATAAAGCCGTGTTTTAACCTATCTTCTTCGATAATCCTTCGACCGTTGTTCGACTGTTGTTCGACAAAACAACCTTTTTCTCGAACCATTGTCGAAGGACACTCGAACAAACCCCGAAGAAATAGGCTATTTTGTTATTATAAAATATAGACGACAAAATAAGAGGTATACCTTGTTGTGTAAAGTGTTTTTGGAATGTGAAATAATTTGAATTATTGTTCAATAGATAGTAAGATTTACTCCTACTTTATAGCATTATTATTTCTCATACGTTAATAATGGAATGTAAAAAGAGTTTTATCTACTAAAATAAAATTAAAAACTGCAAGACAATTGGCAGAAGTTAAATAAATAAAGGCTCCAAGTTGGAGCCTTTATTATATATTAACCATTTTGAAAAACTCGTATAACTTGATTTCCCTAGATGTACATATTTTTTCAAGTGTAGTGATAGGAATATTATACTCAATATAATCTTTATCTTGAGATGCTTTTTTAATCTTTCTAACAATACTTTCTTCTATATTATGCTCATCAGCAAACTTTCTTTGTGAATCAGAATTTATTATCCAATTATAATATATGTATTTACATATACGTCTGTTTACGTTATCCATTGTAACAATAATAAGAGTAGTATGTAAAAATATTGCGGTCGATAGTGCGCAATTAAAAATATATTATTATATTTGTTATCAGATAGTTAAAAAATAAAGTAATTGTACTTTAATCTCGCTTTTGAAAACTGGTAATTTTTGTAGCAACGAGAAAATAAGTAAATTTGCTCACGACCTAGGCGTGGGCTCTCTTATTGTTGCAAGGTATACCAGTACCTCAAAAGCTTTAAGATGAGTTCATGCCTTTTTTGTTTTGGTCGTTTCTTCCATAACAATAGCATTGGACTTCATACGTTACACTTGGTTTAATTCCTCTACAAATCAAGTAAAATACTCTCTCTAAAAATATGTGTTTCTTATAATAGAAATACACAGACGGTTATTAGATTCTATTAGAATTGTAAGATGTATATAGTAGGTGTTAGATATTAGTATTGAGATTTTAGAATTGTAAGATGTTTTTAAGTATTAAGTAAAATGTAAAAAGTATTATGTATTCAGATTAAGGATGAGGTTTTGAGATAAGTTCAGAATGACAACGAAATGAGGTTCTGAACATAATTACGATAATAAGAAAATGATTATTTGTTCATTTTTTATTCATGAGTTATTATTATTTCAAATGAATTTATATGCCCTACGGGGAACCTTGATGAAAAAACATTTGAGATTAAGAATTTGAAATTAAAAGGAGAAGCTCCAGTGGAGCTTAGGTAAAAATTGTTACAAGTTGATTAATAATTATATGTTCATTTTTACCTTGACGCAAAAACGAACCAAAAAAATCAAGACTGAGATTTTCGACGTTCAATTCCCATCTCACGCACTAAAAAGATTAAATGATTCGCATACGCTCACTAATCCTTTTTACGCTTGTTTCAATGAATTGCAGCTCGTCTGCAAACCGTATGTCAACTCTAAAATTCGTTATTAAAAGTGGATTTGAGTATTGAAAAGGATAAAAAATGGCATTAAAACTCTCACGTTAAGAAAATGGTTAAATGGAGCGTTAAAAAGATTTTAGCCCGTAGGGTTTGTAAAATCTTTAGTGGAGTGAAGACATTTTTAGTAGAGAGGTTTACAGCCAAGTCTTTTTTCGTTAGTTTTTTTGACGAAAAAAAGTGACATTAAAGAAAAGGAATACCTAAGCCATGCTATGGCTTCTCCTTTTAATTTCAAATGTTTTTTGGATGAGCAAAAAATGAAAATAAAGAACAAATTTGAAATAAAAAAACAAAAAACCCCTTTTCCCAAAACAAAGTTGGCGCGATGTACTGGAAAGGATGGCTTTTAAAACTAATGTTGAATTTAAAAACTATGTAAAATTATGAGAAAATTTTACTTCAAATTCAGTAGGCAATCTTATGTTATGCTACTGGGACTATTTTGTGCTATACCTTTATATGCACAAATAAAAACCATGACTGACATGGTAAAAGAAATTCGAATCTTAGTGATGGATATACTACTAGTAGGAAGGAGAAATAGTGAACAAAATTATTAAGCAATAAAGACTCACATTTAATTCCCCGAAGACAACTTATAAGAGAGTGAATGATCTTCATAAAAGTAGTGTTAATTTTTATTTCATTTATTAATGTAATTTTTAAAACTGTCTAAGGGGAATTGTGGGTTTATGCCTGGTTTCATAATGACAAAATCCGTTGTCAAAATCGAATTAGAATTTTAATTAGAAAACCACGTAAAACGTTAAGTGTACAAGGTAAAACTTGATAAAAAACATTGTGGTTAGATAAATTAAGTGTTAAAAAGAGTTAAAATCCTGTATCGTTGTATATCGAAAAAGACACTTTTCTGTATCGGTTGTGTATCCGCGCTGTATCCATTCTGTATCCATTGTATATGCGTTCCGTATGGTTTGTTCGGTGTTCGTGTATCGGTGTTTAGTTTGTAAAAAGTACTATGTATTAAGTAAAAAGTACAGATTAGATGTTAGATATGAGAATTGAGATTTTATAATTGTAAGATGTCTTATGTATTTGAGGATGAGGCTCTGTGACGAACTAAGAATAACAACGAATTCGAATATTGAAAAAGGATTATAAAAATGTCATATGATTTGGAGGCGAGTGTCAAAAAGTTGAAGTCATGGTTAAAATGTTTTACTGTTTGCGTAGCAAATGATTTAA
>NZ_DLJI01000011.1:0-146 GCF_002484185.1 Empedobacter sp. UBA7620
AATCAAGAAGCGGGTTCTTTTCTTCGAAAATATAAAGAGAAAATAAAACCGATAAATTGGGTGGTTGATGAATTTTCGAAGCCAAAAAATTTGCAAACAATTGGTGTTGCAAAGCAAGTTGGACAAGCAAAATATATTGCAGATTT
>NZ_DLJI01000011.1:241-906 GCF_002484185.1 Empedobacter sp. UBA7620
AGCAAAATATATTGCAGATTTAATTAGAAATCTCAACGAAGATGAAATAAAAAATACGGCTTTGATTTTGGCTGATGAATCTATTTTACCTTCAATTCTTAATTCATTGCCCGAAAATATCACGCACCTTAATATTTCGATGGGAATTCCCTTGCGTTCGGTTCCATTAGCGCAGTTTTTCAAATCAATTTTTGAGTTGCAAATGAATCGGGAGAAGTTAGGAAAAGGGACCATGTTTTATTTCAAAAATGTCTTACAAATTCTTGAAAATAAAACATTATCTCTTTTTAGCACAGAAGAAAGTCGAAAATTAATTGGAGATATTCGATTACAAAATAGAATATTTAATTCTCAAAATTCGATTCAGAATTCGTTAGGAGAATCAATCTTTAAATCTATTTTTCATATTCCGAAAAGTATCACTGAATTTATTCATCATCTAAAAAATTGGACAGACGATTTATTGCATCATCCTTCGATGAACGATTTGTTGATGAAAGAATATTTATTCTTTTTCAAAAAAGTTTTCAATCAATTGCATGAAAATTTGTTGAGTGTTGATGATATCAAAGATTATAGAACCTTGTTTTTATTATACAATAAAATCGTTTCTTCTGAGACAATTTCCTTTATTGGAGAACCTTTGAAAGGTTTACAATTGATGG
>NZ_DLJI01000011.1:961-2470 GCF_002484185.1 Empedobacter sp. UBA7620
ATTATTGGAAACTCGTTTATTGAATTTCGATAATATTATCATGACTTCTGTGAATGATGAAATTTTACCTTTGGGACGACAAAACAATACATTTATTCCGTACGATATTCGTAAACAAATGAAATTGAATACTTTTACAGAAAATGATTCTATTTATGCTTATCACTTTTATCGTTTGATTCAGCGTGCGAAAAATGCTTATTTCGTGTATGATACCGAAGCTGACGGAATGGGCTCTGGAGAAAAATCTCGCTTTTTAGCTCAAATCAAATTTGAAAGTAATCACGAAGTGAAAGAAACTTTTGCTGCACCAAGTTTTGTCACAAAACCTTTGAAAGAAATCATTGTTCCAAAAACTGATGAAACAATGGCAAAGCTTCAAAATTGGGCTGAATATGGAATTTCACCTTCTTCACTTTCGACCTATTTACGCAATCCGTTAGATTTTTATGAGCAACGTGTTTTTAATGTAAATGAAGTCGAAGAAGCCGAAGAAATTGTAAGCGCAAGAACATTAGGAANNTATTGTTCATGGTGCTTTGGAGGATTTGTATACGCCTTATATTGGACATATTTTGCATGAAAATGATTTCAAAAATATCGAAAAAATAAAAGATAAAACCTTACAAGAACATTTTAGCAAAGAATATAAAGATGGACATTTGGATAAAGGTCCAAATTATTTGATTTATAAAATTGCAGAACGAATTGTAGATGGCGTTTTGTCTAAAGATACGACTACAGCAAAGGAAAATGAATTTGTAATTCGAGCTTTGGAAAGCAAGCACGAAGTTGATTTTGCACTTACAAATGGCAAAATTGTAAAACTGAAAGGGGTAATTGACCGAATTGATTCTGTCAATAATCAAATCCGAATTATTGATTACAAAACTGGTTATGCGAAAGATATTTCGGTGAAAACCGAAGAAATAGAAACCGTTTACCAAAAAGAAGATAAAGCGAAACAATTACAATTAATTTTCTACGCACATTTATTTTATGCAGACAAAGAAAACTTAACTAAAGACATTGAATTGTGTATTTATCCAATCAAATTTCCAAATAAAGAATTAATTAAACTTTCGGTTGATAAAAACACCACCATCGATTATTCGATTGTCGAAAATTCTACAGCACCGATGTCAACATTAATCGAAGAGATTTTAAATCAAGAAATTCCGTTCAAACAACCAGAATAGTACTCAATACACTATAAAGAAAACCCTTTGTAAACACTACATACAAAGGGTTTTATATTTAATTTGGTGTATAAATCAATTTATATTCTTAATAATTTGCTAAAAAATAGTAGTTTTGGAAAAGTTTAAAATCGCATAATGAAAAACAATAAACTTTTTATAGCTATTATTATTGCCCTTCTTATCGGGGTTGCGCTTGGAGGATATGTACATTATAATACCTCGCCAGAATTTATTAAAACATTTTCGACTAACATAAAACTTCTTGGTACTGTTTTTATTCGTCTTATTCAGATGATTATTGCGCCTT
>NZ_DLJI01000011.1:2543-4071 GCF_002484185.1 Empedobacter sp. UBA7620
TCAGATGATTATTGCGCCTTTAGTTTTCTCAACTTTAGTAGTTGGTATTGCTAAAATGGGTGATATGAAAATGGTTGGACGAGTTGGTGGACGTGCAATGGGGTGGTTTATCACAGCTTCTCTTACTTCTTTGGTGATTGGTGCTATTGTTATCAATGTAATGAAACCTGGAGAAGGATTGAACATTGAGATCGATTCAAGTTCTGCTCAAGATTTATTAAAAGGTCAAGCTTCGCTTACATTAGAGCATTTCATTACACATATGATTCCTAAATCTGTTTTTGAATCATTTGCAACAAATGAAATCTTACAAATCGTTGTTTTCTCTATTTTCTTTGGTGTCGCGATGGCAGCTTACGGAAAAGAAGGAGAAATGATTACGAAAGCGTTAGACAAAATTTCGCATATCGTCTTAATCATGGTTGGATATATAATGTGGACTGCGCCATTAGGAGTTTTAGGAACTATTTCTGCTGCTATTGCAACGTACGGATTCGGTATATTCTTACTTTATGTTAAATATTTAATTGCATTTGTAATTGGTATTTTGCTTCTTTGGGCTGTTTTAATTTTGGTTGGATATTTCATCTTAGGAAAACGAGTAATCGACTTATTAAGACACATCAAAGCACCTTTACTAATTGCTTTCTCTACAACTTCATCAGAAGCTGTATTCCCAAAATTAGTTGAAGAATTAGAAAAATTTGGAGCTCAAAAGAAAATTATTTCGTTTACTTTACCGCTTGGATACTCCTTCAATTTAGATGGATCAATGATGTACATGACGTTCGCATCGCTATTTATCGCGCAAGTTTATGGAATTCACATGCCAATCGAGAAACAAATTTTGATGTTATTAGTCTTAATGCTTACTTCAAAAGGTGTTGCAGGTGTACCAAGAGCTTCATTAATTGTAGTGGTTGCAACTTGTTCGATGTTTGGAATTCCACCAGAAGGAATCGCATTGATTTTACCAATCGACCATTTCTGTGATATGGCACGTTCGATGACGAATGTTCTTGGAAATGCTTTATCGACTGTTGCAGTTGATAAATGGGAAGGACACCTCGCAATTGAGCAAACATATACACACGATGATGATCATCACAAAGCTTAAATAAATTGCTTTTCAAAAATATAACAAGAAATGCGACCTAATAAAGGTCGCATTTCTTGTTATAATATCATTCGTTAACCGATTACAATTCGTTATATTTCGGAAATTTAGGATGAACAATTCGTTTCCATTCCGGATGCTTTTTGATGTAGGCATACACATAAGGACAATACGGAAACAAAGGATTTTTATGTACCTCCAAATAAAACAATGTTTTTTCTACCAAAGCAGCCGCAACGCCTCTTCCTCCTAATTCTTCAGGAACTTCGGTATGAATCAATTTAATGATATCATCTTCTTGTTTATAATCTATAAAAGCGATGTATCCATCAACATTCAACTCAAAGCGCGAAGTTGATTCATTTTTTAGAACCTGTAAAGGAATTAATTCTTCATTCATTTTATTTCTTT
>NZ_DLJI01000011.1:4171-7137 GCF_002484185.1 Empedobacter sp. UBA7620
TCATTCATTTTATTTCTTTTTTTATAACAATAATCCGATAAAAATCTGTTTTCAGAATTGATATACATCAAAAAAGCAACCAAAAATTTTGATTGCTATTTCCTACTATTTTATACTGATTTCAATTCTATTAACGTGATTTCTGGCCAAATCCCAACTCTTCCAGGATAAAAATGATAACCAAAACCTCTATTCACATTGATGATCTTTCCTTCAAAATCATAAAATCCTGCCCATTGCGGATATACATATTGCGCAGGACTCCAACGCAAACCAATTTTCGGAACTTCAATTCCCAACTGCATTCCGTGCGTATGTCCAGACAAAGTCAAGTCAAAATGTTTGGTATGATTCTTCAAAATTTCATTCCAATGCGAAGGATCATGTGACATCACAATCTTAAAATCTTCTGCATTTACATAATTCGAAGCTACATCAATATCTCCTAATTTCTTAAATCGTGTTCCCCAATTCTGAACGCCAATTAACGCAATTTTTTCACCATTCTTTGTAATAAATCGGTTTTCATTCAATAATAATTTCATTCCAATCTTAGGGAAAATCGCTTTGATTTTCTCGAAATTATCTTGTTTTTCTTCCTCCGTTTTCCAATCCGAATATTCACCATAATCATGATTTCCTAACACTGCAAAATTTCCGTGTGGCGCTTGTTTTATTTTCGAAAAAACATCGTACCATTTATCCATTTCCCAATGAAAATTATTCACAATATCTCCCGTAAACAACAATATATCAAACTCTTGTTGATTGATTAAATCGACTGCATATTCTATCTTTTCACGATTATCCAAACTTCCCGAATGAATATCTGTAATATGTAAAATCTTGAAACCATCAAACGATTTTGGTAAACGTTGATACGCTAATTTTTTCTTGATTACTTTGAAATTATATTTTCCTAAAGTCATTCCATAAATCAAACTAAAAAAAGGTATTGAAGCCACTGTTAATCCAGAAATCATCACAAATTTTCGGCGAGAAGGTAAATAAGAATCTTCTTTTGTTGGATGATTTGTTGCACAATTAAATAGCCAACCAAATCCTCTAAAAATATCTTGAATCAAGAAAAATAGAACCAAAATAATTCGAGGAAAACCAAACAACATAAACAAACCTGTTGCCCACATTGTCATTTGTGTTTGACCGACATTACGATCAAAAAAGATTAGATTATATCCAAAATTACCCAAAACAAGTAACCACAAAAGCATATTCCCAAAAAGAATATAGTTGTTTTGAATGAATTTTTTAAAGTTAAAATACAGGTAAATTTCAAGTATTATTGAAATAATTATTGACGTGATAACACTATAAACAAACATTATTTTATTTGATTTTGAACAAAAATAAACGAAATCTTTTTAACAGTGATTCATTATTAAATTCTTAACAGAACATTATAAAATTTATAGATGATTCTACACAAAAATTTGCGTGATAAAAACGTAACTTTGTAGCATATTTTTAAGCATAAATTATGAAAAATAGACTACCTGTAACGGTACTTTCTGGATTTCTTGGAAGCGGAAAAACAACACTTCTTAATCATATATTACACAACAAAAAAGGGCTAAAAGTAGCAGTTATCGTAAACGATATGGGTGCGGTAAATATTGATGCGCAAATGGTTTCACGTGAAAATGATTTAATTCAAACGGATGAAAAATTGGTTGAATTGAGTAATGGTTGCGTTTGTTGTGAATTACGAGAGGATTTGATTGTAGAAATCGAGAAGTTAGCACAATCAGGGAAATATGATTATTTGGTTATCGAAAGTTCTGGTATTTCTGATCCAGGTCCTATTGCGCAATCATTAGATTTTGTTTCGCCTGATGGTAAAATTGATTTGCCAAAAGTTGCACGTTTAGACACGTTGGTAACAGTAGTTGACGCTTATAATTTCTTCAAAAATTTAGGAACTGATGAAGATGTTTTTGATCGTGGTTTTACAGAAAACAGAGAAGATAATCGTCCGATTGTGAATCTTTTAATCGATCAAATTGAATTTTCGAATGTGATTATTCTAAATAAAATGGATTTGGTTGAAGAAGAAACGTTGATGAATATTGAAGCGTTTGTGACTAAATTAAATCCTTCTGCTAAAATAATTCCTGCAAGTTTTTCTCACGTTGAATTAACTGAAATTTTGAACACCAATCTATTCGATTTTGAGAAAATTCAGGATATGGATGCTTGGGTAAAATTATTAGAAGAGCAAGAAAAAGAGGAACATCACCATCATCATCACGACCATGATCACGAATGTGGTGAACATTGTACGCACGAACACCACGATCATTTGGAAGAAAAATATGGAATGACTTCTTTTGTTTACAGACAAAAAATTCCATTTCATGCAGAACGTTTTTTAACGTATTTGAATGATAATTTCCCTGCAACTATTTACCGTTCGAAAGGTTTATTTTGGTTAGCAAATCGTCCTGATGAAGCTATATTCTTGAGTCAAGCTGGTGGTAGTATCCGAATTGATCCTGCGGGGGCTTGGTGGTGCTCGATGCCATATGACGAAAGAATTCAGTTTGCAGCGTATCAATTTAATCAAAAAACGATTGATGCAAAATGGTCGAAAGAATGGGGAGATCGAATGATAGAACTTGTTTTTATTGGACAAGGTTTGGATAAAGAAAAAGTTACACAAGAATTAAATTCTTGTTTGCTAAATGAGCAAGAAATTGCAGAATGGCAAGCAAAACATAATTAAAATAAAAGAGCCTTATTTCGATTTGAAGTAAGGCTCTTTTTCTTATCATCCTTGTTCTAAAAATTTAAATAGATTTATTTCATTTATCAAATTCACTTGTTCTTTTCTAAGGCTCGGTTAATTACAAACAGCTATGTTTATCCTTTCCCGAGGACTCAGTTGATTACAAACAAGTGCGTTTATAATAAAATCTTCTTGACAGACATTACAAACAAGTATGTTT
>NZ_DLJI01000011.1:7264-12440 GCF_002484185.1 Empedobacter sp. UBA7620
AAACAAGTATGTTTGTAATAATATTTGGAACGGATATTTATATTTTTTGCTTCTGATTGAACGAATAAATCAAGTAAAATAGAAATGGTAAAATAAATATCGAACCGAGTAATAATGCCCAAGCTAACATATTTATTGTGCTCATTGCACCATAATCTTTCAATAAAGATAATGTTGAACCATCTTTGAATAATACTAAATTTGGAAAGTGTGAATAAGATGCTGCAAACAAAATCATCATCACAATTATTCCTGCATAAACCTTCAAAAGAGAATCTTTCGCTTTATTTAAGGCAGAAAGTAATAATACAATCGAGATTGAAGCAATTGCGATTGCGATATAACCGTAAATTTCTGATGTTATCCAACTAAATAATGGAATGTTTTTCCAAAGTGAAACAGCAAATACCAATGCTCCAGCAACAAAAATTAAAGCTGTATAAATCTTAGCACGTTTTCTCAAAATCACTTTATCTTCTTCGTTTTTAACAGTTTGAATGGAATAAACCGAAGCCAAGAAAGCACAAATCACAACAGTGAAAATTCCGACCGAAAAATTAAACCAACTTAACCACGAAAATATATACGCATCTTGAAAGGAAAGTGCATTGTCATCAATACTTCCCGAAACGATAGATCCTGCTATTATACCCAAAAACAAAGGTGTTACAACACTTGAATAAGTAAAAATGACATCATACAAATTGTGCCATTTATCGTTGATTGCATCATAATTTCTGAACGTAAACGATGTTCCACGCGCTATGATTCCCAACAACATAATCACCAACGGAATATGTAAATAATTAGAAACATCTGCATAAACCTTAGGAAAACCGACAAACAAAATCACAATGGCAATAATTAACCACATATGATTTGCTTCCCAAATTGGTCCAATCGAATTGTACATAATCTTCTGCGTACGTTTTTTGTAACTCTTTTCAGAGAATAATTCGACAATTCCAGCACCGAAATCTGCTCCACCTAAAATTAAATATAAACAGATGGCAACCCACAAAAATGCTATTACTACGTAAATCATACTTAATGTTTTTCTGGTTTATAATTTGGATCTTCTGGATCATAAAGCTTCGCAACCATTTGTATTTGTCGATTCATTAAGAACACCAAAATAATGGACAATGTGATGAATACAAACGTGAAAATGTAAAACGAATATTGGATTCCTGGCATTGGCGTGATGGAATCTACCGTTCGCATAATTCCGTAAATAATCCACGGTTGACGACCAACTTCTGTTACCGTCCAACCTGCTTCTAAAGCGATATATCCAAAAGGTGTCGCAATCATAAACAATTTATAAAACCAGCGTTTTGTTCGCCAATCTTTCTTAAAAAATTGCGCAATCAAATAAATCACAGCTATTCCCATCATCAACATTCCGAATGTTATCATAATCTGAAAAGCATAGTGTACAACTGCCACAGGCGGCCACTCATCTTTCGGAAATTCTTCCAATCCTTTTACAGGCGTTTTGAAATCTGAATGAACCAAGAAACTCAACACACCTGGAACTTTTATTGCGTATTTAATTTCCTCTTTTGATTCGTCCACAATTCCTCCCAAAACAAATGAAGCACTTTCTTCTGTTTTGAAATGCGCTTCCATCGCAGCCAATTTAATCGGTTGACGTTTTGCTACATCTTTCGCTGAAATATCACCACTCAAAGGTGCTAACATTGCTGCTGTAATTGCTAAAACAGAACTAATTTTGAATGCTTCGCGATGAAAATTTACATTCTTACCTTTCAAAATAAGATAAGCATGTAAACCCGCAACCGCAAATCCAGTCGCACAAAAAGCTGCAATTGTCATGTGCAATGCTTGTGAAAACCACGCATCGTTGAACATAGCTTTTACAGGATCTATGTTAAGATATTCGCCATTTACAAAATCGAAACCTGACGGAGAATTCATCCAAGCATTTGCTGCAACAACCAAAATTCCTGAAGCTAAACCGCTAATTCCTACAATTACACCACAAATCCAATGAAACCATTTATTGAATTTGTCCCAACCATAAAGGAAAAACCCTAAAGCAATTGCTTCAATAAAAAAAGCTGTTCCTTCTAACGAAAATGGCATTCCGAAAATTGGTCCAGCGTGTTCCATAAATTTAGGAAACAATAATCCTAACTCAAACGAAAGCATTGTACCAGAAACTGCTCCCGTAGCAAATAAAATCGCAACTCCCTTACTCCAAGCTTTGGTTAACCCTTTGTAAATTTCGTTTTTAGTTTTGAGGTATTTGTAGTGAGCAATTGCCATCATAAAAGGCATCACCATTCCAACACACGAAAAAACAATGTGAAAGGCAAGCGACATCGCCATTTGACTTCTGGCAGCAATAAAATCGTCCATAAGTAATTGTTTATAATTTGTTTGTTGGTTAAAGTTACTAAATAAAAAGAGGCAATTCTATTTTGAATTGCCTCTTTTTTATATGATTTTGATTATAATAATCTATTTAGACGTAGCTGGTAATAACCATTTGAATTGTGGTCCATCTTCAGGAATCACAATACGTTGCGAAATTCTATCCATTCTATCTGGGAATTTCATAATGTAATCTCTTGCTTTTTCAGCCTCGGCATTCAACCCAGAGATTTTATCCAATTGCCAAGCTTCAATTAATTTTCGCATAATATCGATGTAATCAAATGCTGTGTACACACCAATACGTTGCGCTGCATCAGAAAACGCATCAAACAAAGTTCCTCTTTCTTCTCCAGAAGCTCTTAAGAAATGTGCTGGCATTACAATTTTAAGTTTGAACATATGTTGAACAGCTAACATCATTTCTGAAGGATCAGCTTCGAAAATACGACGAACGAACTCTGTGTAAGCTAAATGGTGACGCATTTCATCTCCTGCAATAATTTTACACATACGCGATAATTTTTTCGCTCCGTATTTTTTTGCAATTGCTGATACATTATTATGCGATACATATGTTGCTAATTCTTGGAAACTTGTGTAAACAAAGTTTTTATAAGGATCGTGTGCTGTTCCAATATCAAATCCGTCATTTATCAAATGCTGCGTTGTTACTTCAACCTCGCGCATATTGATACGTCCTGATAAATACAAAAATTTATTCAAAACATCACCGTGACGATTTTCTTCTCCAGTCCAATGGCGAATCCATTTTGCCCAACCATTTTCTAGGTAATTCCCTTCTTCATCTACTACTCCATCCATCTGCATCAACCAAGATTCGTAGGTTGGCAAAGCTTCTTCGGTAATGGTATCTCCAATCAATGTAATCCAGAAATCATCTGGCAAATCTTTCGAAAGCTCTTGTAATTCTTTGATTTCGTCAAAAAAAGAATCTGTTTGAGAATTCGGTAAAAAATCTGTTGGTTGCCAAATTTTATCGGCTGGAACTAAGAATTTGTCCATATAAGCATCAATATCTTTCTCAAGAAATTGCATTACTTCCAGGCGAACATTTTTTATTGACATATAATTATTTTATGCGGTTATACTACTTTTTACAGTTTTTTCGGTAAGCTCGAATATTTCATCAAACTTATAGTCACTCACTTTTAAGGGTTTATGGTATTGTATCGTTACTTTCGCGCCCAAATACATCGGGAATTTACCCCACTTTTCTATTTCCCACGTATTATTTAGCGTAACTGGAACAACATAAGCGTCTTTAGCATATTTCGTCAAAACTTTCAATCCATTTTCTTTGAAAGCCTTTGGTACTCCATTTTTGCTTCTTGTACCTTCTGGAAAAATAATGGCTGAATAATTATTTTTCTGAATGTATTGCGCTAATTTTTTTATTTCTTCTATTGCTTGTTTTCCGTTCTTACGATCGATTAATGCAGAACCTCCATGTGTTAAATTGTACGATACACTCGGAATTCCTTTTCCTAATTCTATTTTCGAAATAAACTTTGGATGATAATCAGCCAAATCATATTCCAACGGAGAAATATCATACATACTTTGGTGATTACTCACAAAAATTAATGGTACATTTTGTATCAAATTTTCGTGTCCCTTATAGGTATATGTTGTACCCAAAATTCTTGTCCAAAAAACCAAAAGACCATTCATCACTTTTACACTTTTGTGATGAGCAGCATAACCTCCCAAATTGTAGCACAACCATTGCACAACATGCATTACCAACAACGTTAATCCATAAAAAATATAAAAGATTATAGATAACGGATAACTTAAAATTTTCTTCAACATTAGAAATTTAGACAAATTTAATAAAAAATTATGCTAAGCATAATATATTTTTCTTGGCGATTTACTTTATTAATTTCAAAGTTAGCTTTTCTTGATGAGCTTCATCATAAAAAGTAATTTGATTTGATGATTTTACTTTAAAATATGCAGTTTTTTGCAAATTTTGAATCAAATTTTGAGGAATTTCGCAATCAGAATTCACTTGTTTTAAATGATTAAAAATTATTGCTTGATTTATTTTGGTATAATCAGCCGTAATTATTCCGCAAGCCGTTTTCATCACCATCTTTTTGGTTGCATCTTCAAAAATAATGTAATCTCCTCCATCATTTATATTCCATTTACCCGACAAATCGCTAATTTCTGGAGTCACAACTTTAGTTTCGGTAACTGTTTTGGTTGGTAAACAACTTATTAATCCTAAAAAGAAAAACAAAAGTATTGCTTGAATTGTATATTTCACGTGGTTTTATTTGTAACGAAGGTAGAAATATTTTGAATATTACGGATTGATTTTTTTAATATTCAATTTTATTAAGAAATTTGTTGTCTAAATAAGAAACAATGGCAAACACAATGAAAGGAGAAGTTTTTACGGATCAAAATAACATCAAAAAAGTAAAAATTGAACGAAAACCAAGTTTTCCTAAAATCTATATTTTAACCGATGATTGTCAATTTGTGGAAGATGGTTTATACGAATTAGATTTTTTTGAAACGCCAAGTGTTACCAATTTCAAATCTGAATTGAATCCAACTATTCCTGCAATTAACTTTAAACAATTGAGTGAAAAAGGAAAAGATTTTTTACAATAATATGCTGAAATAATTTTCTCTAAAAACACAATTAAATAACAACACAATATCCATTGTTGAAAAAATAGAATTCTACATTTTTTCTCCTACTTTCCTTCGAGGTTTCTTCGACCGTTGTTCGACG
>NZ_DLJI01000010.1:0-3260 GCF_002484185.1 Empedobacter sp. UBA7620
TAATCCTTTTTCAAATACATAATACATTCTACTTTTTACATAGTACAAATCTAAAATTTCAATTCTCATATCTAACATCTAATCTGTACATCATACATTTAACTCATTACTTATAACTCATTACTTACAACTTAAAACAGGTAGTAGCCCCAATAAATTTGGAAAATGGCAATAAAGGATTTACTTTTAATGTGCGAAAAAAAAGAGTATAACAGTTACTGTCAAAGTCTCCTTACCGAGGCTCTGATAGAGAGTGTGTAAAGAAAGGATAGCCCTTTGCTTTACGATCCGTGTTTTAAAAACGTTATAAAAACGGAGAATTGTTCTTTAAAAGAATTGAAAAAACAATCAGACTTTGTCTGGCGGTTTTTTACGGATGAATGGAAATTGTTTCGTTCTCATTTTGTGTTGGGTTTTATGGAACGATGTCTTCTATTCTTGATAGAAGTAGAAATAAAAAGTCAGAGAAACGATTTACACTCCTTCATTATCGTGAGGAAATCCGGTAAGAAAACCTTTAGAGTAAACTCTTGCCCAATGAAGTACAAACGCATAAATCGCCCTCTGGAATTATCGCAAATATATGAAAATCCCAGTGTATTGGGCGACTTTTTGTACTCTCTAGGGCTTATAATTTACCGGATTATTCCCGAATAGAGAGACATCATTTCGTTAAGTCAAATCGCCTTAACTAATTGTGTCGCTTTAAACATATATCAAATATACAATGTTTGACACTAAACGCCAAACTTTTTTAATAAATATTTTAAATTATATGAAAATTAATCGATTAGATATTGTTTTTAAAGAAAGAAATGTACAAAATAGAGTCATTGCTAAATTTATTGGTAAAACTGAATTTACAATATCTAAATGGCGAAATAACAAAAGACAACCTTCTTTGGAAGAACTAATTGAGATTGCAAAATTACTAAGAGTAAGTATTTATGATTTAATAGAACCAACAAACTGGGACAATGAAAAAACAGATACATATGAGGAGTTTGTAAAAAAAGTAAAAGACATTAAATAATTAAAAACGTTTAGTTTAAAATAAAAATCTTAAATTCGAAATGAATATAAGTCATAGGCATGACGTTCATTTATTACTCAGGTGTTAGATTTTAGGTTAAAAGTTCACCTGAGTTTTTTATTTTACATAAATTAATATAAGTAAAGGGCTTCTATATAGAAGCCCTTTACTTATTTACACAATAATGGTTATAAATTAGATTAATTTATATATTTGTTATTTACATGAAACTAAAGCTATAGTAGTTTCGTGAAAAATAATTTTGGCAGCAATATTATTGGTCACCATACCATTAAAAATAATAGTTGACAGAAAATTACTTTTGAAGAATTAAAAAAAGTTAGACAAGACGACAACGTAAGAAGTTGTTAAGACAAAATTGAACAAATACGAAGTTTATGACAAAATCTAAAAAAAATGAGCCTAAACTATTTGAAGGTCAAGAGCAAATTAAAATTTGGCCTCCTTACGAGGTTTTTTACTTAGAGTGCATAAAAACTGCTTCACTTAACGCCATAGAAAGTTGGGAAACTCTGAATGAAATTGTTTCAGACGAGAATTTATTAAAGACTAATGCAATCGACACAGTTGACCTTGCTGAAAATATTGTAAATCAAGCAGGCATAATTTCAAAATATTTTTTCCCTCCGGTTAAAAACCTCATTCACAAGCTTCGTGGCGAAAAACTAAGAGAGACTTTTAAAATTGACGATGGTCAAGAATTAAGTAAAAGAGATTTTAGAAACTACATTGAGCATTTTGATGAAAAACTTGACTTATTTCTAAACAATGCGATTGCAGGAAATATAATTCCGACCAAATCAATCTTTTGGATTTCGGAAGATCTAGATGAAGTAACTTATGTATTTAAAGCATACATAATTAGAGAGTTTAAATTTATATCATTAAACGAACAAATAGATTTGCCAAAACTTGTTGAAGAAATTTACAGCGTATATAATCAGTGTATAGAATTTTTAGACAATGGCGGACGACTTTGATAAAAATATTGCTGCCAAAACGGGTAACTGTTCCACAACTCTAATTTTTAGGAACAAAAAAACAAAATAGTATAAATAATAACCTCTTTAAAAGTGATTTTAAGGAGGTGTTTTGTTTTTGCGGGAAACCGTAATTTGTTGTTAAATAGCTGTTGTATGTTTGAGAAGAATTGTACGAAACTAAAGCTATAAATAATGTTAGATAAACATATGACTGTACGTGAAGGAAAAACTGATAATATATACTGGATTGAATTTTCTACAGAGAATAATTTGATGAAAAATTTTGTTTTCGAATTTCAAAAATTTATAGTCAATAAGAATCTAGCTGTAATTGCGTTTGACAGTGATTGTATGATTTTAACCGAAGAAGAAATTAATCGGGGCTGGAAATTTGAAAATGAAATTGCTTATTTCGACAATCTAAATATCGTGGAACTTAACGAACCAATATTTGACATTTATGATCAATGGTTTATTCTAAAAAATAATTCTCGAATAACTAATTCTGATATTTTTGTAAATTATTCTGGCTTTACCATTGATATCTCAAACACTAAAGATTTACTTAATAAAAACATTGCTTTACGCTTTTGGAAAACTATAAGAGATGAAGAGGTAGAAAAATTCATTTTGAATGGTGACAATTTTTCTTTTGGTTCAATTAATGAGAATGATATTATTGAAATCAAAAAAGCTTGGTACTAACATCTGTAACTTTTACACAACTCCTATTTTAGGTACAAAAACACAAATATTATAAATAACAACCTCTTTTGAAGCAATTTTAAGGAGGTTTTTTATTTTTACACAATAAGGTATACTTCTTATTTTGTCGTCTATTTTTTTAGAAGGACAAAATAGTCTATTTCTTCGAGTTTTGTTCGAATTTCCTTGGAAAATAGTTCGAGAAAAAGGGTGTTTTTTCGAACAACAGTCGAAGAAGACAGATAAAAAAGACTATTAATAATTTTACAAAAAGATCAAATAGTAAAATATAAATAAACCAAATTTCTTTCACTAGCTAATTATCTATTAGCTTACCTTCATATTTCTTATCAACACAACATCATATATTGACTCTAAAATATATTATTTTTGAAATAATGATACAAATACGGTTTTACGTAAATAATTATCCGATAATATTACTTTATTCGCAGTTATTGTATTTGTATATTTACAACAAAGAATTGATAAGCAAATATGGCTAAAAAAGTCCAAAC
>NZ_DLJI01000010.1:3369-3659 GCF_002484185.1 Empedobacter sp. UBA7620
AAAAGTCCAAACAAAAAGTACCGAAGAAATCCTTTGGGATTCAGCAAATAAACTACGAGGTTCAGTTGAACCATCCGAATATAAACACATTGTTTTAAGTTTAATCTTCTTAAAATTTGCGAGTGATAAATTCATCAAACGTAGAGAAGAATTGATCGCTGAAGGCAAAGAAGATTTCTTAGAAATTCCTGAATTTTACCAAGCAGATAACATTTTTTATTTGCCCGAAGAATCACGTTGGACATACATCATCGAGAACGCCAAACAAGAAGATATTACCTTAAAAGTAG